>NZ_JARUBJ010000002.1:0-87500 GCF_029626145.1 Micromonospora sp. WMMD961 | reverse complement strand
CAGGAAGGTAGCTGAGCCCGGCCGGTGGTTGTGCCGGGGTAAGCGTGTAGGCCGTGGTGTAGGCAAATCCGCACCACATGAAGGCTGAGACGTGATGCCGAGCCGATTCAGGTGAAGTCAGTGATCCTATGCTGCCGAGAAAAGCCTCTAGCGAGTTCTTAGCGGCCCGTACCCCAAACCGACACAGGTGGTCAGGTAGAGAATACCGAGGCGATCGGGCGAACTGTGGTTAAGGAACTCGGCAAATTGCCCCCGTAACTTAGGGAGAAGGGGGGCCGGAGACGTGAAGCCCCGCGCGGGTGGAGCGTTGTATGGCCGCAGAGAGCAGGGGGAAGCGACTGTTTACTAAAAACACAGGTCCATGCGAAGAAGTAATTCGATGTATATGGACTGACGCCTGCCCGGTGCTGGAACGTTAAGGGGACCTGTTAGCTCTTTGGGGCGAAGCGGAGAACTTAAGCGCCAGTAAACGGCGGTGGTAACTATAACCATCCTAAGGTAGCGAAATTCCTTGTCGGGTAAGTTCCGACCTGCACGAATGGCGTAACGACTTCCCCACTGTCTCAACCACAGGCCCGGCGAAATTGCAGTACGAGTAAAGATGCTCGTTACGCGCGGCAGGACGGAAAGACCCCGGGACCTTTACTATAGCTTGACATTGGTACTCGAATTAGCTTGTGTAGGATAGGTGGGAGCCGGTGAAGTCCATACGCCAGTATGGGTGGAGGCAATCTTGAAATACCACTCTGGTTGATTTGGGTATCTAACTTCGGACCGTTATCCGGTTCAGGGACAGTGTCTGGTGGGTAGTTTAACTGGGGCGGTTGCCTCCTAAAAGGTAACGGAGGCGCCCAAAGGTTCCCTCAGCCTGGTTGGCAATCAGGTGTTGAGTGCAAGTACACAAGGGAGCTTGACTGTGAGACTGACAGGTCGAGCAGGGACGAAAGTCGGGACTAGTGATCCGGCACTTGCGAGTGGAAGCGGTGTCGCTCAACGGATAAAAGGTACCCCGGGGATAACAGGCTGATCTTCCCCAAGAGTCCATATCGACGGGATGGTTTGGCACCTCGATGTCGGCTCGTCGCATCCTGGGGCTGTAGCAGGTCCCAAGGGTTGGGCTGTTCGCCCATTAAAGCGGTACGCGAGCTGGGTTTAGAACGTCGTGAGACAGTTCGGTCCCTATCCGCCGTGCGCGTAGGATACTTGAGAAGGGCTGTCCCTAGTACGAGAGGACCGGGACGGACGAACCTCTGGTGTGCCAGTTGTCCTGCCAAGGGCACGGCTGGTTAGCTACGTTCGGAAGGGATAACCGCTGAAAGCATCTAAGCGGGAAGCCTGCTTCAAGATGAGGTATCCCACCCACTTTGTGGGGTAAGGCCCCCAGCTAGACGACTGGGTTGATAGGCCGGAAATGTAAGCCCGGTAACGGGTTCAGTTGACCGGTACTAATAGGCCGAGGACTTGACTACTAAGCTGCTACGCGTCCACTGTGCAACTCTGAACGAGCGAACACCCGCGTGTGTGTGCCCGGGGTTGTTTGATATGTTCATAGAGTTACGGCGGTCATGGCGGAGGGGAAACGCCCGGTTACATTCCGAACCCGGAAGCTAAGCCCTCCAGCGCCGATGGTACTGCACTCGTGAGGGTGTGGGAGAGTAGGACGCCGCCGGACAAACTTTTCAGAAAGGGTCACCCCCATCGGGGGTGGCCCTTTCTGCGTTGGAGTGCAGTCGCGGAAACCTGGTTTCAGTGATGCCGAGGCATCCCGCAGCGCCGAATAGCCCGCACTCGCGGGCCCCCGCGCCGCTACGCCTGGCCCGTATCCGCTGTCCTGGCCGCAGGCGGGGATCGGGGCGGGTTTCCGGTCGAGATCTTGGAGAGTTTCCGTCAAGCGTGAACGGAAACTGTCCAAGATTCCGACCGAGGGCCGCTCTACGGGCGACCGGCGCGGAATACGAGCGCATCGAGGCCCAGGATTCCGTCCAGCGCCGCGCCCGGTGCGACAACGAAGACCTGATCGAACCGGCTTCACTGAAACCGCGGTATCCGCAGCTCGGTGACACCCCGACATGGACGAAACCGAGTCGATCATCCACCGCCAGGCCCGACGCACTTGGGCGGCCTGGAGGACCGGCGGATAGGGACGGACCAGGGACCGAACGGGCCTGCTTGTCGGCTCAAGTTGAGGGCGTGGCGAGGCCGGCGCGCGCCGAGGCCGACGACGCCCGGCAGCGCGAGCTTGTCGGCCTGCTGCGCGCCGGAGGCTACGGGAAACGCGCGGGACGACCCTTGCGACTCAGGAAGGCTTCGGGCCGCAGACGTAGCGGGGCTCCGCGTCGTAGCGCCAGGTGAACTTCTCCCGCTTGACCACTGCTCCACCCTTCTTGATGACCCGGAAGGCGTCCTGGGTGAAGCCGTTGATCCCGTTCGTCGCGATGCACGACGGGCCGGGTTCCAGGTGGATCAGCTTGGGCGTGGTGATGTTGCGGCGAGGGCCGTACTGCGTCTTCACGCTGTCGTAGATCTTCGTGCTCCAGATCGACACGGTGATCGTGCTGGACGTGTACGACGTGTCGATGAGGAGGCCGTACTCGGT
Organism: Micromonospora sp. WMMD961; assembly: GCF_029626145.1. NCBI lineage: Bacteria > Bacillati > Actinomycetota > Actinomycetes > Micromonosporales > Micromonosporaceae > Micromonospora > Micromonospora sp. WMMD961. The sequence continues at coordinate 84,904 of NZ_JARUBJ010000002.1, read as the reverse complement.
GTTGTTGCGGAACTTGAAGTCCAGGTCCGGCCAGAAGATCGTCGACTCGATGACCGCCGGGTACCTGTCGAACCAGTACGAGTGCGGCTTGTGCTCGACGTCCTCCAGCCCGGCGTAGTAGGTCGCGTTGAAGAGCGTGGTGGTGAACTGCGAGGTGCCACCACCGACGCCCGGCACCAGTTTGCCGTTGAGGATGACCGGCGCGTCACGGTAGCCCTGGGCGTAGCCGCGTTCACCGGTGTGGCCGTTCAGGGAGAACGTCTTTCCGGGCAGGACGACCGTGTTGTCGACGTCCTTGGCGATGGTGACGATGTTCTGGCTGCGCGACGAGGCCAGGCCGCCGGTGAATCGGGTGGTGAAGGTGGACACCCGCTCCTTGATGCCCAGGCTGGACAGCTTCTCCGCAGTCAGCTCGGGTTGCGTCGGCTTCAGCTCGCCGGTCACCTCACGACCGTCCGACTTCGGTAGCACGGCCAGCAGGTCCTGACCCAGGGTCGCCGTGTCCAGTTGTTGACCGGGTCGCCCGTCGGTGACGGCGGGGCGGCCACCGGAGATGGTCATGGTGGCGTCCTTGGCCGGCACCTCGATGGCGTTCAGGTCGTCGCCGAGTGCGGCCCGCAGTCGCTTGACGTCCACCGACGGGGTCAGCTTGCCGGTCTTGTCGGCGGTGAACCGCAGGCTCTTCGCGATGGCGGCGGGTGGGACCTTCAACGAACCCTTGGTCGTGCGGAGGGTGACGGGCGCGGCGACAGCGGGCTTCGCCAGCTCGTTGACCAGCCGGTCCAGTTCCTCCGGGGTGGTCGTCGGGTGGCTCTCCACCAGCGGCACGGTGATCGGTGCGCCGGCCAGCCAGCCAGCGCGGACCACCTCGGCGGAGCGCTCCGGATCCAGGGCCAGCCCGGGCTTGGGCTGCACCACCTTCGGCGTGGTGCCCTGATAGGTGATCGCCGGCATGGTCATGCCCTGGGCCTGGTCGCCGAGGACCTTACGGAGGGCGTCATCCAACCGGCTCACGTCGACGGTGACCACCGGGTCGACAGTGCGAGAGCCGACCAGGCGGCTGACCGGGTGCGCGTCGGCCGCAGCCGCTGCCGCGACGGTCGCCGGCACGTCGACCTCCAGCCCCACGTCGGCCGGGTTGATCTCGGCGGTGCGGCCGTCGACGGTGACGCTCAGCGGCTTGGTGTGTGCCGCCGCCCGCCGGGCCAGCTCCGCCCGCAACGCCCGGTCGGCGTCCGCGCGGCTCCGGCCGCCCAGCTCGGCGCCGAGCACGGTGGTGCCGCGAGGAACATCTCCGGCGTACGCCCAGGCACCCGCACCTGCCACCGCGGCGAACACACCCCCGGTGACGCCGGCGGCGAGCAACATCCGCATCCGGCGGGGGCGGCGCGTGCTGCCCGCCGGCTCGCCGGGGCCGGGCGCCGTCACGGTGGCCGGCCCGTCGTCGGGCCAGGTGACCGCGGTGACCTGCACGGTGGGCCGGTCGTCGGCGGGCGGAGTCTTTTCGCCGTACAGCGTCACTGGTACCTCGATCGCCAGGGTGCCGCAGGAGTTTCCCACTCCCGGAGGCACCTACGGTAACGAATGCCCGGCGGTCCTTCGCGGCTACGCCCACCCAGTCCAGGTACGGCGTGTCTCCCGGCGTGTCGCACGACCGCGGGGTCGCTGCCGGCTGGGGGCCGGAGACGTGGCACGGTGGCCTCGTGGACACAGCGGAACGGGTGTTGGCGTACGGCGGCGGTTGGCTGGACCGGGCAGGTCCGCTGCGGACAGACCCGACCCGGGTGGACGCGCTGCTGGCCGAGCCGACCACAGTCGTGCTGCCGATGTGGCGGGACCGCTGTCTCGTCGACGGGGACGGCCCGGTGCGGCTCACCGCGGATCGGGCGTCGCTGGTCCGCTCCGCCGCCGGTGAGACCGTGTTCCTTGGGCTGGACGGGGACGTGGCCGTGTTCGCCGCGGACCTGTCCGCGTTTCCCGAGCGGTCCGCCGCCGAGATGGCCGGTGCGGCGCGTGCCGTCGACGTCCGGGCGCTGGTCGGGCGGCTTGAGCCGGGCGACGCGGCGGTCCAGGCGTACGCCAGGGGGTTGTTGCACTGGCACCGGCAGCAGCGGTTCTGCGGGACGTGCGGTGCGCCGGCCGTCGCCGGCGGCGGCGGGCACCTGCGGGCCTGCACCGGCGGGGAGTGCGGGCGGCTGCTGTTTCCCCGGATCGAACCGGCGATCATCGTGTTGGTCGAGGCACCCGGATCGCCGGGGCGGTGTTTGTTGGCCCGGCACGCGGGCGCACCCGAGGACGCGTTCTCGACGCTGGCCGGGTTCGTCGAGGTCGGCGAGAGCCTGGAGGACGCGGTCCGTCGGGAGATGGCCGAGGAGGCGGGCGTGACCGTCACCGACGTGACCTACCAGGGGTCGCAGGCGTGGCCGTTTCCGGCCGGCCTGATGGTCGGTTTCCGGGCGACCGCCACGTCCGACGAGGTACGCGTCGACGGCGAGGAGTTGTTGGAGGCGCGGTGGTTCACCCGCGCGGAGCTGCGGGAGCGGGTGGCGTCCGGCCGTTCGCTGGGTCGGGTGGACGCGATCGACCACCGCCTCCTGGAGGACTGGTTGGCAGGAGAGTCCTGACCGATCGGCCTGGTGCTACTCGGTAGTAAGTACACCTGTTCAGGTGTGTCGCCGGCCCGTACCCTTTGCGCTCATGCCGTCTTCGACCGGTCTGGTGACCGCAGTGAGTTCGCGTGTGGCGTCGCTCCTACCCGACCGGGTCGTCGCGGGAGCGATCCGGGCCGTCTATCCCCGGGTGGAGCCGGAACTCGCGTGCCTCGCGGAGTTCATGCCCGCCGGTGGCACGGCCCTCGACGTGGGCGCCTGGTACGGGCCGTGGACCCAGCGGATGCGCAAGCGGGCCGACCAGGTCGTCGCCATCGAACCGAACGAGACACTCGCGCGCAGCATTTCGAGTGCGTTCCCCGAGGTGCGGGTCGTCCGTGCGGTGGCGTCGGACCACGAGGGCAGCGCGGAGCTGTTCCTGCCGAAGGACGGTCCGGCTGTCGGCACGTCGTCCCTCGAACTGGCTGACGGCAGTTCGACGTCGGTCACCGTCCCACGGGTCACGATCGACGGTCTCGGCCTCCACGACGTGCGGTTCGTCAAGATCGATGTGGAGGGTCACGAGCTGTCGGCGTTGCGCGGTGCGGCCCAGACCATCGACCGGGACGGCCCGGTGCTGTTGATCGAGGTCGAGGAGAGGATCCAGCCGATCGCCCCGATCGTCGATCTGCTGGACGAGTGGGGCTACCGCGGCTACGTGCTGCCGGAGCGCGAATGGGTGCCGCTCGCCGACTTCGACATCCGGGGTAACCAGCGGGGCGCGATAGCGCGGGTCACCCAGAGCCTGGCCCGACGTGTCGTGCTTCCACGGCCGCGTTACGTCAACTCGGTGTTGTTCAAGCGCGAAGGCAGCTGACCTGGGCGGTCAGCCGACAGTCTGGTGTTCGACGGAGCTCGTCGACGAGGGCCGGTGCGGCACGTCCCGCCGTGCCGGCGTGCAGACCATCACCAGCGCGGTCGCCGCGGCGACGGCGAGAGCGCACCACATGATCCCCTGAAAGGTCCGTGGTGCGACGAGCATGGTCAGGACGGCCAGCACACCGGCGGCCACCCAGAGCGGCGCGGACGGCCACCGCGCGCCGGCCGCGATCTTCGCGTTGACCACCGCGAACACCAGGGCGTAGAGCGCTCCGGTGGCGGCGAAGAACGGGGCATACTCGCCCAGTTGCGCGTAGTCGACACCGCCGGCCAGGCGGAACGCGAAACCGCCGGCCAGGGCCGAGGCGATGACGAGGACGGCACCGCAGGCGCCGATGATCGCGAGCATGGTGGTGCGCAGGCGGCGATCACCGACGGCGAGGCGGGGCAGCGCCAACACCGTGATCACCTGAGGTGCCCAGAGCGCGCCCTTGGTGAGGACGGTGCCGACGGAGTACGCCCCGGAGTCCGCCGGCGACAACAGTTGGCGGGCGAAGATCAGGTCGGCGTACGACACCACGAGCATCGCCAGCGCGGCGGTGCCGGCGCTCAGGACCTGCCGGACCCGCAGGGCGGTCCCGACTCTCACGGGGTTGCCCCCGGTCGCGGGGGCCGGGCGGGCGATCCAGGCCAGCATCGGCAGGACGAGGTACGCGCTCACCAGGCCGGCGAGGAGCGTGTCCACGACGCCGGCGCCGAGGGCGAGGGTGACGACCATGCCGGCGTACCGCCCGACGGCGAACACGACCATCGCCCAGGCGAGGCGGACGAACCGCTGCTCGCCTTGTAGCTCACCGAGCCACCGGCCGGCCAGGACGACCGCGAAGGTCGTGGCGGCCACCAGTGCCACGACCGTCAGGGACAGCCGGAGGGCGGTCACCAGCAGTGGCGTGGCCACGACGACGGCGCCGGCGGCGACCGCGGCGGTGACGACTGTGACGCGCGCGGTCGGTGCGCCGGGCTGGCGGGCACGATGCACGGCTATTGCCATCTGCAGCCCCACGCCCGCCACCCCGGCGATCGCGACGAGAGCCAGCACGGTGGCCAGCACACTCAGCTCCTCGGCCGCCAGGTGCCGGGCGCCGACCATGGGAAGCAGGTAGGCCAGGCCGTTCGTCACCATCGCGGCGACCGCCACCGCCGCGCCGGCCGCTCCCAGCCGGCCCGGACCGGACCCGGCCGTCGTCTCTGTCATCGCGCCTCATGTCGGTTCGCCGGAGGGATCGGCTGTGCCCTGAGCCGAGCGACCTCGACGCGGTCAGCTCGTCAGGCAAGGTACCCCCGTGCTCGCCCTGTGCCTAGGGCTGTCTCCACAAGGACTGCTCGGCGGCGGAGTCCGCCCTCGCGAGGCAGGCTCTAGAGTGCTGTCCGGAGCCCCGGGTGCGACGTCGGGCCCGCTTCCCGTCCAGGTCTGTGGGGGTCCGTGTGCACCGACCGATACCGGAGTTCGGCACGGCGCTGCGCCGCGCTGCCGTCGTACTCCGTCGCTGGTGGCCGGAGGTCGTGCTCGGGCTCGGCGTGGCCGTCGCGATCCTCGGCCCGGTGCTCCGCCGGGGTTACCTCCTCCGCTACGACCTGGTGTTCGTGCCGGATCCGCCGTTCGGCGCGACGGTCTGGGGCAGCGGCTCGGAGCTGCCGCGTGCGGTGCCCAGCGAGCTGCTCGCGGTCGGCCTGTCCCAGTTGCTCCCCGCGGACCTGGCGGAGAAGGCGCTCCTGGCCGGCTGCCTCGCGCTGGCCGCGGTGGGTGCCGCCCGGTTGGCGCCCGTCGGTCACCCGTTGGCGCGGGTCGCCGCCGGACTCGGGTACGTCTGGAACCCCTGGGTGTACGGCCGGCTGCACCTCGGGCAGTGGGCGGTGACCGCCGGGTACGCCGCGTTGCCCTGGGCGTACGCCTGGGTGCTGGGGGTGCTGCGACGCCGGGCGGACGGCACTGATCCGCCCGAGGGTGCGGGCCCGAGCCGGCGCTCGGCGGTGGCCGGTGGCCTCGCGGTGGTGCTGGGTGGTCCCGCGATGGTGTCGGCGGCGGTGCTGACCTGCGCGCCGGCGTTGGCCCTGGCCCGCCAGTGGCGGGCGGTCGTCGCGGGCGCCGCGACGCTGGCCGGCCTCACCGCCCCGTGGCTGCTGGCGCTGACCCAGCGCGGCGGTGGGATCGATCTCGACGAGCGGGGAGTCGCCGCGTTCGCCGCCCGGGCGGACACGCCACTCGGCGTACTCGGCAGTGTCGTCACGCTCGGCGGTGTCTGGAGCCGGCACGCCGTGCCGGTCGGCCGTGACCAGTGGCCGGTCGCCCTGCTCGCGCTGACGCTCGCGGCGGCGGCGGTCTGGGGGTTCGGGCTGACCCGTCGCCGGTGGCCGTCGGCGGCCTGGTGGGGACTGCTCGTCGGTGCCGTGCTGGGCACCGTGATCGCTGTCGTTCCGGCCTTGCCGGGAGGCACGCGGTGGGTGACCGCGCTGGTCGAGCATGTTCCGCTGGTCGGGTCCGTCCGGGACAGCACCCGCCTGCTCGCGCCGCTCGCGCTGCTCCAGGCGGTGGGTCTCGGGATGCTGGTGGAGTCGGTGATAAGGACGGGCGCTCGCGCGTTGACCCCGCTGGTGGCGTTCGCCCCGGTGTTGCTCCTCCCTGGTCTGGCCTGGGGTCTCAGCGGTCAACTCGACACGGTGCGGTACCCCGCCGAGTGGGCGGAGGTGCGTGCGGTGGTCAACCGGGACCCGGCCGGCGGAAGCCTGGTCTCGCTGCCCTGGTCGTCATTTCGTGCCTACCGGTGGGCGGGCAACGTGCCCGTGCTTGACCCGGCGGCACGGGCGTTCCGCCGACCGGTGATCGGGGACCAGGACGTACTGGTCGGCCGGGACCGGATCAGGGGTGAGAGCCGTGAAGCCGATCGGGTGGCGGCGGTGTTGGCGGCACCTGGTGATCCCGGCCCCGCCCTTCGTCGGCTTGGCGTGCGATATGTGCTCATTCAAACCGATCAACCCGACGCCGCCGAGGTCGAGAGCCGTTTCGTGGACGCCGACCTGATTCGGCGCGGCTCGACATTGACACTGTTCTGTCTGTGTGATGGCGGTTCTTCCGGCTCATCGGAGACTGTCGGCATTGTTCCCACGCTGGGGTATTCGGTACTCGGGGTCACCCTGATGATCGCCCTTTCGTACCCCTCAGCACGACGGCGGTGCATGTTACTGTCCGGTACCTCTTGTCGAAGGGATCGTCAATGAAGGCATCCTTCAATCCCCTCCTGACCGCGGTCGTCGCCGCCGCGGTGGGGGCTGTGCTGGGAATTCTGGCCGTCTCGATCGGGACGTCCACCATCACCAACAGCAACACCAAGCCTGCCAACGTGGAGCAGCCCATCATCGTGTACGGCGAGCGCTGACGGCCCTCCATGGAGGGCCTACCTCCTGACGTGTCGTCAGATGCGGTCGTACTCGACGTCGTGGTGCCGGCCTTCAACGAGGCGGACCGACTGCCGGACACCCTGCTCCTGCTCCGGGCGGCGCTGGCCGGTCTCGATGTGCCCTGCCGGGTGACAGTGGTCGACAACGCCAGCACCGACGCGACCGCCAAGGTGGTGTCGTCCGCGTTGCCCGGCACGGTCCCCGTCCGGTTGTTGTGGTGTGGCGAGCGAGGAAAGGGGTTCGCGGTGCGGACCGGTGTGCTCGCCAGCGACGCGCGCTACGTCGGCTTCTGCGACGCGGACCTGGCCACCGCGCCGGACAACCTCGGGCAGGTGCTCGGCCTGCTGACCAAGGGCGTCGACGTGGTGGTCGGTTCGCGGGCACACCCCGAGTCGGTGGTCCAGGAGCGGCACAGTCTGCTCCGCCGGTGGGGCGCGGTGGCGTTCCGGGGCGCGGTCCGGCAGGTGGTCCGCAGCGTGGGCGAGACGCAGTGCGGGTTCAAGTTCTTCCGCGGCGACGTCGCGCGGCGCGCGTTCGCGCCACTGCGGTGCGGCGGGTTCGCCTTCGACGTGGAGGTGCTGGGACGCGTCGAGCGGGCGGGTGCCCGGCTGCAGGAGATCCCGGTCAACTGGGTGGACGTGCCCGGTTCCCGCTTCTCCCCGGTCCGCCACGGCTGGCAGAGCTTCGTGGACGTCGCGAAGATCCGCTGGCGGCTTCGTCACGCCAATGCCGTCTCCACCACGCCGGTGCCGGTCGTCGCCATCCCGGTGGCCCCCGACGTGACCACTGGTGCCGCCACTGTTGGATTGCGGCCGTGAGTGTCGGATCTTCCCCGGTCGCTGCGGCTCCCACCACCGACGTCCCGGTGGTGGGCCGCCGGATCGCCGTGCTCAACTGGAAGGACCCGTGGCATCCCGATGCCGGGGGCGCCGAGGTCTACGCCTGGCAGGTCGCCCGTGATCTGGTGACCGCCGGCGCGCAGGTCACCTTCCTGACCGCCCGGCCCAAAGGCAGCCGCGGCGACGAGGTTCGCGACGGCATCCGGATCGTCCGGGTCGGTGGCCGGTGGAGCATCTACCCCCGGGCGCTGGGTTGGTTGTCGCGCCGCCGACGTCAGTTCGACGCCGTGCTGGACTGTCAGAACGGCATCCCCTTCTTCAGCCCGGCGGTCCTGCCGACGAGCGTGCCGGTGGTCTGCGTGATCCACCATGTGCACGATCGGCAGTTCCGGCTGTACTTCGGGCCGCTGGTCGGTCGCTTCGGGGCGTGGCTGGAGGGGCCCGTCGCCCGCCGGGTCTACCGCCGTTGCGTGACCCTCGCGGTCTCGCCCTCCACGGCTACTGCTGTACGCGACCGGCTCGGCTGGACCGGCCCGGTGGTCGTGGTGCCGAACGGAGCGGATGCCGACCATCCCCCACGCCGGTCCCGGGACGAGCACCCCCGACTGGTCTGCGTCGGGCGGGTGACTCGGCACAAGCGGGTCGACCTGGTGCTCGACGCCGTCGACCAACTGCGGTCCGAGCGGCCCGACCTGCGCCTCGACATCGTCGGTGGCGGGCCGGACGTGGAGGCGGTCCGCGGGCAGGTCGACGAGCGTGGGCTGAACGACGTGGTGACGGTCCACGGTCACCTGCCCTCCGCCGAGCGGGACGCGCTGCTGGCCGCCGCCTGGTTGCACGTCTCCGGCTCGTGGGGTGAGGGCTGGGGTCTCGTGGTGGTGGAGGCTGCCGCCGCCGGGCTGCCCACTGTCGCCTTCGACGTGGACGGCCTGCGCGACGCCGTACGACCCGGCCGGACCGGGTGGTTGGTGTCTGAGGGCGAGCACCCGGCCGGTGATCTCGCCGCTGGGCTGGACCGCGCGCTGGACTCTGTCGCCACCCCCGCCGAGGCGGACCGGATGGCGGACGAGTGTCGACAGTGGAGTGATGCGTTCCGCTGGGCGGACACCGGCCGGCGGGTCCGCGCGGTCCTCGGGGACCTGCTCGCCGCACGCGCGGTGCCGTGGGCGTCCGGCGACGCCTGTCTCGTGGTCCGGACGCCCGAGCCGAACGATCTTCTCGCCCGGGTGGCACCACTGCTGCCCCACACCCGGCACGTCGCGCTCGACCAGCGGAGTCTGTGGATCCTGGTGCCGGGTGCCGATCCGGCGGCGATCCGGCGGGTGCTCCGCGACGTCGGCGTACCCGAGGACGCCGTGACAGAGTCGAGGGCGAGTCGAGACGAACTCCTCACCGGAGTTCCGGTACGGCAGTGTTGACCGCGTGGTCGACCGCTCGTCGTGCTCCCGGGGTGCCGTCCGCGACGGTGTCCCGGGCGGTGTGGCGCCTCCGTGAGCTGCTGGTCTGCCTCGCGCTGATCGGCCTGTGCGTCACCCAGAGCCCGGGTCTCGTCGTGCCCGACACGAAACTGGACATGGCCCTGGACCCGGGCGGGTTTCTCGCCCGCGCCACCCACCTGTGGGTCGTCGACTGGCAGTTCGGAACCCTGCAGAACCAGGCCGTCGGCTACTTCTTCCCGATGGGTCCGTTCTTCCTCCTCGGTGAGGCGATCGGTCTCCCGGCCTGGCTTGTCCAGCGGCTGTGGATGGCGATGCTGCTCTGCGTCGCCCTCACCGGCGTGGTACGCCTGGCCCGTGCCCTGGACCTCGGTGGCCCCGCGTCCCGCCTGGTGGCCGGCGCGGTGTTCGCCCTCTCGCCCCGGGCGCTGACCCTGGTCGGCACCGTCTCGGTGGAACTGCTGCCGTACTGCGTCGCACCGTGGGTGTTGCTGCCGTTGGTCAAGGGAGCGGCGGGCGGCTCGCTGCGGCGGGCGGCAGCGCTCAGCGGCCTGGCGGTGGTCTGCATGGGCGGGGTGAACGGCGCGGCCGTCGCGTGTGCCGTCCTCCCGGCCTTCCTCTACCTGGTGACGCGTGCGCCCGGGAAGCGGCGATTCCGCCTGCTGGCCTGCTGGACGGTGGCGATGGTGGCGGCCACCTTCTGGTGGCTGGCGCCGTTGCTGCTCCTCCAGCGGTACGGCTTCGCGTTCCTGCCGTTCACCGAGAGCGCCGCGGTGACGGCCGGCGTGACCTCCCTTCCGGAGGCCGTGCGTGGCGCCACCCACTGGGTGGGTCATCTGGTTGTCGACGGTCTGCCCTGGTGGCCCTCGGGGTGGGCCCTCGCCACGGTGCCCTGGATGGCCCTGCTCACCGGCCTGCTCGCCTGCGTCGGGCTGGCCGGCCTGGCCCGTCGGGACCTGCCCGAGCGGCGATTCCTCCTCGTCGCGGCGTTGGTCGGGCTGTTGACGCTGACCGCGGGGAACCTGGCGAACGGTGGAGCACCGTTCGCCGCGTCCGTGCGGGAGGCCCTCGACGGCCCGCTGGCCGCACTCCGCAATCTGCACAAGTTCGACGTCGTCGTCCGACTACCGCTGGCCCTGGCCACCGCGCACATGCTGGACACCGTCGGTCTGATCGCCGTCATCCGCCGGTTCTCCCGACCCACGGGGATGGCGCCCCGGCGGGTGGCGCTGGGAGTCACCGCCGCCGCCCTCGTGGCGGTGACCGCCGGCGCGGGCAGCGCGGGCCTCACCGCGGGCGGCGGCTTCCCGGCCCTGCCGGAGCACTGGAGGCAGGCGACCGGTTGGCTCGACCGGCACGCCGGCCCGGGTACCACGCTGCTCGTGCCCGGGTCCAACTTCGCCGAGTACGACTGGGGTCGCCCGTTGGACGAGCCGGTCCAGCCCCTGCTGGACTCGCCGTGGGCGGTACGTTCACTGGTACCGGGCGGCTCCGCGGGGAACGCGCGGCTGCTCTCCGCCATCGATGAGCGACTCGCCTCGGGTGCGATCTCCCCGGGCCTGACCGACGTCCTGGCCCGACTCGGCGTGCGCTACCTGCTCGTCCGCAACGACCTGCGTCAACCCGTCGGCGCCGTCGCCTGGCCGCTCCTGGTGCACCGGACACTGGACAACGCACCCGGGTTGTCCAGGGTCGCCGAATTCGGGCCGGGTGTGGGACTGCCGCCGGATTTCTTCGGGGCCTGGGACCACGGGCTGCGCAAGACGTACCCCGCGGTGGAGATCTACCAGGTGGACCGGCCGACCTCTCGGGTCACCCTGGCGGATGCGGCGCAGCCGCTCGACCTGGTCGGCGCGCCGGAGACCCTGCTTGATCTCAGCGACGCCGGTGTTCTCGGCAACCGGCCGGTGATCCTCAACGGCGATGGCCCAGCCATCCCGGGTGCGGGCACGGTGCTCGCCGACAGCCTTCGCCGCCGGGAGGTCGACTTCGGAATTGTCCGGGGCAACACCTCGCGGACGTTCACCGCCGACGACCGGCCACGGCAGGTGCGCGCGGTCCACGACGTCCTCGAACCCGCCTGGGACGCGTCGTTCACCTCGGCCGCATACACCGGGATCACCGATGTGCAGGCCTCCTCCAGCGCGGCCGACGTCGCCGGTCCGGCCGGGCTGCGCGACCCGTCCGCCGGGCCGTTCGCGGCCCTGGACGGCGACAGCGGTACGGCCTGGTTGACCGACGGCGCCCGCAGACCGGTGGGCCAGTGGCTGGATTTCCGGTTCCCGGGTGCGGTCCAGGTCGGTTTCGTGGACCTACAGGTGGTCGACGACGAGGAGATCGCCGCACCGGTCACCCGGGTCGAGGTCAGTACGGCCAGCGGTACCTCCGTGCACCAGATGACCGACGCCGGGCGAGCCCCGCAGCGGTTGGCGATTCCGGCGGGGCGTACCACCTGGATCCGCGTCACCATCGACGGCGTCTCCGGCATGGACGTGCCGGGCCGGCGCGCGGGCATCCGGGACCTTCGGGTGCCGGGGGTGAGCCCTGGGCGTTACCTGCGGCTGCCGGCACTGCCCGAGACCAGCGGCGCAGCGGAGGTCGTCGCGCTGGCCCGGAGGGCAGTCGACCGACCGGCCTGCGCCGCCGTCGACGACCACTACCTCTGCGCGCCCGACCTGATCCGTCGGGCCGAGGAGACCGGCCTCGCGCCCCGTCGCTTCGATCTGCCGAGCGCATCGACCGCCGCGCTCACCGGCCTGGCCCGTCCGACGCCGGCCACCGCTCTCTCCGTGTACGACGAGACGGTGGGCGGTGAGACCTTCACGACGTCCAGCGCCTGGTACGCCGACCCGGTCGCCTCGTCGCGGGCGTTGGGCGACGGCGACGACGGTACGAGTTGGTTGGCGGACCCGTACGACGCCCAGCCGACAGTGACACTGCGCTGGGCCAAGGCCCGGAAGGTCAGTTGGGTGCGGTTGCGGTTCGGGGCAAACCTGGTCGCGGCACCGCCGAGGACACTGCGGATCACCGGCGACGACGGCATCCGGGAGGTGGCCATCGACCCGGACGGAGTGGCACGCTTCCCGGCCCTGCGCACGAGCAAGCTCTTCATCACGGTGACCTCGACGGTGCCGCGCAACAGTCGATCGGCAGCATTCTTCGAGCTGGAGGCCCTTCCGGTCGGTCTGAGCGGCATCGACGTGGAGGGTGTGCCCGAGGCCAACCAACCCCGAGGCGTCGACAGTTCCGTGACGTTGCCCTGTGGTGCCGGGCCGACGGTCGTCGTCAACGGCACGTCGGTGCCGACGACCCTTTCCGGCACCCTGCGCGACATCCGCGACCTGCGGCCACTGCGGTACCGCGCGTGCACTGTCGAGCCGGCAGCCAAGGCCAAGGCCAAGGCCAAGGCGAAGCCGAAGGTGGACGCCGACCGGGTCGCGCTGCGGGCCGGTCAGAACGAGATCTCCGCCCCGGCGGACCGGTTCGTCGTCGACAGCGTGATCCTCAGCGGTACGACGGTGGCGCGAACGGTCGACGAACCGGCCCGCCAGGCGGTGACCGTGCTCTCCTGGACCGACCAGCACCGGTCGGTCGAGGTCGGTCCCGGTGGCAGCAGCTACCTGGTCGTACCGGAGAACGCCAATCCTGGCTGGCGTGCCACGCTCGACGGCGTCCGGCTCGAACCGACCCGCGTCGACGGGTGGAAACAGGCCTGGCTCGTGCCGGCCGGTGCCGCCGGCCGGGTCGACCTGGTCTTCACACCGGGCCGGCAGTACGACATCATCCTGCGGGTCGCCGGCGGTCTGCTGCTGCTGTTGGTCGTCGCGGCCCTGCTGCCCGCGCGTCGCCACCGACCGTCCTACCCGGTGGTGCCGACTACCCTGGCGACCGCGCCGCTGCTCGCGATCGGCGTACCGGCGCTGCTGGGCGGCCTGCTCGGCCTCGGCTGTGCGCTGCTGGTCGTGCTGCTGCACCGGCGTCGGATGCCCACCCCGGAGTGGATCTGGGCGCCGGCCGCCGTGGGGCTCGCGATCTACGGGTCCGAGCGGTGGTGGTTGTGGCGCGTCAGCGTGGAACCGGTGGCGGAGCTACTCGGCGTGCTCCCGACGGCCCTGCTCCTCCTGGCTGTCGCCGCCCTCGTGCTGCGCTCCCGGCGGGTTCGCGGAAAGTACGAGTCGCGTCGCGAGGGCCGGCTGCTCGGCTGGGCCCGACGTCGTAGCCTGCGACGCCGCCGTTTCCATGGGGATGACGGACGAGGCTCCGGCCCGGCGGTCGTTGGCCCGCCTCTCCAGGAGTCTCCGCAGCTGCTGCGTCGGCCGCTCGATGAGGTGGTAACTGGCGGCCGCGACCGGGATGGTCAGGGCCAGGGTCACCGTCAGGAGCACCCAGAACGAGCTTTGCGTCCGGGTGAAGCCGAGCAGCCGGAAGCACACCTCGAGGGCGAGGACGTGCCAGAGGAAGATGCCGTAGGAGATCCGGCCGAGGAATCTGACCAGCGGCTGGAGCAGGAGGGCGCGGGGCACCCCGCCGGACCCCCGCCCGACGAGCGGCGCGATCACGCACCACGTGATGAGCAGGAACAGCAGGTGCTCGCTGACCGACTCGACCGGAGTGGCCGATTCCAGGCCACGGGGCCCGGCGATCGGCGTGCTGGCGATCCAGAGCAGCACGCCGGCGATCAGCCACGACGTCCCGGGAGCGAACGTGACGACGCGCAGTCCGCGCGGAGTGCCGGACCACAGGTCCTTCTCGCCGAGGTCGGACCCGTCCGACCCCAGATGTGGGAGGAACGGAGAGGAAGTGGTGCTGGGAGGCCAGGAGGCGAGAACGGCCAAAACGATCCCGATCCCGAACCAGTCCAGGAAGGCGGGCAGCCAGAGCCACGACATCTGAGGTAGAGGCGAGTCGGGCCCGTGCGCGTACACATTCCACACGAGACCGACCAGGACGAGTGCGATGCCGAGCGCCAGCTGGCGCCGGGCCCGCGCCAGCGGGGTTCGACCGCCCATCCGTCGGCCGAGCGCCGCGATCAACGGCAGCGCCAGGTAGAAGACCGCCTCGGTGGCGAGGCTCCAGGTCTGTTCCATACCGACCGGCAGCCGCAATGGTTCATATATGTGTACGAGTAGGAGGGGTATTGCCCAGTCCCAGAGTGACCTGAGGTAATCGATGTTGAGCCAGGTCAGTGCGACAACCGTCATTGCCCAGTAGCCGGGCAGAATGCGCAGTGCGCGATGCCAGAGGTATGTGCGTACTGGCGGTTCCGGCTGCGCCTGAATTGCCGCACGGGCGAATGGTCGGTACAGGAGGAAGCCCGACAGGGCGAAGAAGATCGCCACTCCCACGTCCATCCTGGCCAGCACTCCACCAGCGAGTCCGGGCGAGTAGGTGAGTCCGCTGAGGAACGACACGTGGTGAACGAGAACCCCGAACACCGCTACGGCCCGAAGGCCTTCCAGGGCGGGCAGGAAGTCATCCGTACGACCACTATTCGGCTCGGCCGGACGGCCTGCCCCGCTGTTCGGGGCTGCTTTTGCAGGTCGGCTCACAGGTCCTCGACATCCCATTTGTTGTGACAGCCGGACGGCCGCATCCGACCATGTTCCGCACGGCTCGGAAGGCCGCGTCGGACCATATCTGAAATCGGTCTCGTCATGTACTGTCAGCCGACTAGTCGACCAATACAAGGGGAGGAGTTACATGCGATCTACGTCGGGTGCCATCTTGGTGGGGGTGGGCACGTTCCTGATCGTCGGGGCCGTGGCGGCGCCGCTGGTCGTCGCGCCCGCTCTCGTCAAGGTGCCCCTGGACCAGAGTTCGGTGACGGTCTCCACGGCCCAGAACGCGACCGTCCTTGATTTCGGCACGCTGTCGGAGCGTAGCGGGGTCAACCTGACCGCCCACCGAGCCGTCCGGGGCGATGTCAAGGACGGAAACGCTGACCGGGCGGTCTTCAACGTCGGTGTCCGGGTGATCGACGACGCCGACAAGGAGATCACGCTCAGTACGGACCGGGTGGCCCTCGACCGGCGTACGGCGATGGCCGTCGCCTGCTGCGCCGAGGACATCAACGGCGCGCCCTTCAAGCACGAGGGCCTGACGTACACCTTCCCGTTCGGGACGGAGAAGAAGACCTACCAGTACTTCGACAACACCGCTCGCAAGGCGTACCCCGCCAAGTACGTGAGCACGGAGAAGTTGCAGGGGTTGACCGTCTACAAGTTCGAGATGACTGTCGAGCCGATCCAGATCAGCGAGATCAAGGTCCCGGGCAGCCTGCTGGGCTCGACCGAGCAGGTCGTCAACGCTGGCCGCTACTACGCCAACACCCGCACCTTGTGGGTGGAGCCGGACAGTGGCGTGATCGTCAAGGGCCAGGAGAAGCAGTTGCAGACGCTCCGGGACGGCACCGGCGCGGACAAGATCAAGATCATCGACGCTGACCTCGCCTTCACCGAGGACACCCAGAAGCAGCAGGCAAAGGCTGCCAAGGACGCGCGTGGTCAGATCAACCTGCTGACCACAGTGGTGCCTGTCATCCTCGGTCTCCTCGGCCTCGCCCTGGTGCTGATCGGCGTGTACCTCGTCGTCCGTGCGGGTCGCCGCAGGCCCGAGGCGGCGCTGGTGGAGGCCGACGACCGGCCGACGACCGACCTGCCGTCGCAGCGGTCCCCGGAGCCGGTCGAGGAGTCCACGGCACCGGCCGGCGGACGTCACGCCGCGGAGCGCGCCGAGCCGTAGGCCATCACACACACCACCACCTCACCGCCGACCTGACCGGGCCGGCCGACCTGACCGGGTCGGCCGGCCCGGTCGTGTTCACTGCCGCTTCCGCGCCGCAGCCGAAATCCAGCATCCGTCAGTGATCGCCCAGCGCGTGTCCTGCTCGCGGCGAGTGAGGCGGGCGAGCGCTTTACATTCGTTATTTTATTGTAATTAGTCAATGTCGCGTCACACTCCGTGTCGACGGTCCTCGATTTCGTGCGGAATAGGGATGGATTGCCCGCCTTCGTGGACGGTCGCCCCCACCCGCTGTGACGCCGCGCTGTCACTGGGTCGCCGCCCTGTTACTGCTCGGTAATCGGGGGGTTGTGAGCTGCGTCGCAGCGGGTGCACCATCAAGCGCGATGGTTACCAGTCGGTAACAGATGGCGGGCCCGATGAGCCGCCACTTCGGGACCGGCAGCCGCACGCATCCAGCCCGAGGAGGAACCGTGCAGGATCGCTCGAAGAGTCAGGGTCGTACCCGGTGGGGGCGGTTCGCCGCCATGATGGTGCCCGCCACGGCCGCCGCCGGCGCCATCCTGTTCGGAATGTCGACCGGCGCGATCGCGTCCGACATCACGGTCTCCGGGCAGACGTTCAAGATCGGCGCTGATCGCCTGGAGGGCGACGGCTTCAGGCAGTACGGCGGCATCGTCCGGGAGAAGGGCAAGGACGGTAAGGCCGGTCAGGTCCACCCGATCGCGCTGTCCGAGATCAGCAGCGCCGAGCTGTACAGCCTCTGCCAGTCAGTCCGCGCCGACCTGCCGGGCCTGCCGGTCGTGCTCACCATCAACGCCGGTGAGGGCAAGGAGCCCGCCCGTGCCAAGGACCTGCTGATCGCGATGGACTCGCTGGACGGCAACGCGACCTTCACCAACATCAAGATTGGTCGGGACGCCACCGACCTGAACCCGACGGCGCAGGCCGGCTCGTTCGGCCAGAACTCCGACCACGTCACCATCACCAACCTGAAGCAGGTGTCCCGCTACACCACGGCGGCCACGTTCAACCTGGTCGGCCTCCGACTGAAGGTCAACGTGGGTGACGACGCCAAGGGCAAGGAGTGCTTCTGAGATGAGCCGTGGCCCGCGGCGCTCGGCACCGCGGGCCCGGCCCGTGTCCCCGTCCCCGTTCGGCCAGGAGGAGTACGTGACAAGCGCGAACCCGTCCCACGCCCGGCCCGGCGGTCCGGCCCAGGCGTGGCGGCTCTTCCGTCGCTGGCAGCGCAGCCGACCGTTCTGGGGTGGCCTGCTCACCGCGCTGGCCGGGCTGGAGATGTTCGCCTCCACCCGGATGACAGTCAACGGTCTGAGCTTCCACAGCGGGGCCAGTGGTCTGCTCTCGCTGTTGATCCCGGTCATCCTGGTGACCTGCGGCCTGCTGCTCTGGTTCACCCCGGCGCAGCGGCTGTTCTACTCCGTCGTCGCCGCGGTGACCGCGGTCTACTCGCTGATCGGGCTCAACCTCGGCGGTTTCTTCGTCGGTCTGCTGCTCGGCATCGTCGGAAGTGCGCTCGCCTTCGCGTGGACGCCGGTCCAGCCGGCCGCGCCCGACCCTGACGACGCGCAAACCCACCCGGCTGCGCCCGCGCCCGACGCGGGCGACGTGCCGACGCACGCGGCTGCGCCCGACGCGGGCGACGCGTCGACCCACCCGGCTGCGCCCGCGCCGGCTCCACCCGACCTGACCGACGCGTCGACCCGGGAGCAGCCGTCCGTCGCAAAGCCCGATCCGAGGGCCTTCGGCATCGCCCTCGTGGTGCTCGGCCTCGCCGCCGCCGGCCTGGCGGCCCAGCCCGGAGCGGTGCAGGCAGCGCCGAACCGGCCCACCACGACCGCCTGCCCGACCCCGTCCCGGACCGTCACGCCGTCACCCAGCCGCGCCGCGCCGTCACCCAGCCGCGCCGCGCCGACGCCGATGCCGAGCCCGACCCGGCGCGGCAACCTGATCACCGACATCCTGGACGGGATCGGCGACCTGCTCCCCGGCGGACGTGCCAAGGAGACCCCGAGCCCGACCGTGTCGCCGAGCGGCACGCCGACCACGCCTCCCGGGCCGGTCGCCTGCCCGTCGTCGCCCCCGGTCAGACCGGGCAGGCCGGCGACACCCGACAAGCCGGGCACGGTGCAGCCGGGGAAGCCACTGCCGCGCATCGCCGCCGACCCGCGCCTGCCGACGGTGGCCCAGACACCGTCCAAGCTCACCGGGTCGTCGGTGCGGATGACGGGGCTGCGGTTCGACGGAATCACCGACCTGCACACGGTGAAGGGCGACCTCACGGTGTTGAAGTTCAGCATGCGGGAGGCGGTGACCGACGACTTCCTGCTCCGCGCCGACGGTCCGGCCGGGCGCAACCAGCGGTACGCGACGGACCGGCTGACCGTCAGCGGCGACGTGGCCTTCTACGCCACCCGGTTCGTCGGCCGACTGCTCGGCATCAAGATCACATTGACGCCGGATCTGCCGCTCCCGGAGGGCCTCCCGATCACCTCGCCCATTCCGATCACGTTCACCGACCCGGCCATCGACCTGGCGTACGTCACCAGTGACACGCTGACCGCCAAGCCGGCGTTGGCGCTCAGTCTCGGCTGAACGCGCGGTTGCGCACTGCAGCGGACCTGTCGTACCCCCGGCGTGCGCAGCCGCAGCCCGATCAGAGCCGGGCCAGTGCCCGGCGCAGCGGGTCGAGACCCAGCGCACCCAGGTCCAACGCCTGCCGGTGGAACTCCCGCAGGTCGAAGTCCGCGCCCTTGCGGGCCTTGGCGTCCTCGCGGGCCTGCAGCCAGATCCGCTCACCCACCTTGTACGACGGTGCCTGCCCCGGCCAGCCCAGGTAGCGGTTCAGCTCGAAGCGCAGGTTCTCGTCCGGCACCCGGCAGTGCGCCCGCATGAACTCCCAGCCCAGCTCGGGCGTCCACCGCTCACCCGGGTGGAAACCGAACGGGTTGTCCTTCGGGATCTCCAGCTCCAGGTGCATGCCGATGTCCACGATCACCCGAGCCGCGCGCATCGCCTGGCCGTCGAGCATGCCCAGCTTGTCGCCCGGGTCCTCCAGGTAACCCAGCTCGTCCATCAGCCGCTCCGAGTAGAGGGCCCAGCCCTCGCCGTGCCCGGAGACCCAGCAGAGCAACCGCTGCCAGCGGTTGAGCAGGTCGGCCCGGACGGCGGTCTGCGCCACTTGGAGATGGTGACCCGGCACGCCCTCGTGGTAGACCGTCGTCACCTCCCGCCAGGTGGAGAAGTCGCTGATGCCCTGCGGCACCGCCCACCACATCCGGCCCGGGCGGGAGAAGTCCTCACTCGGACCCGTGTAGTAGATGGCACCGTCGCTGGTCGGGGCGAGGCAGCACTCGATGCGGCGGACCTGCTCCGGAATGTCGAAGTGGGTGCCGTGCAGCTCGGCGATGGCCTTGTCGGCCAACTCCTGCATCCAGTCCCGGAACGCCTCCTTGCCGCGGATGGTCCGGTCCGGGTCGGCGTCCAGTTTGGCCACGGCCTCGTCGACGCTGGCACCGGAGCCGGCGATGCGCCCGGCCACGACCCGCATCTCCGCCTCCAGCCGGGCCAGCTCCGCGAAGCCCCAGGCGTACGTCTCGTCCAGGTCGACCTTGGCGCCGAGGAAGTACTGCGAGGCCAGCTCGTAGCGCTCCCGGCCGGCGGCCTGCTTGTCGCGCCCGTGCGGGGCCACCTCGTTCCGGAGGAACTGGCCGAACTCGGCGGTCGCCGCGGTCGCCGCCGCCGCGCCCCGGCGCAGGTCCGCGCCGAGCGTGCCGTCTGCGCCCAGCCGCTCGACCAGCCCGTGGAAGAAGTTGTCGCCGGTCGGGTCGACCCAGATGTCGCACTGCTTGGCGACCTCGACCAACTGCACCTTCGAGCTGACCTCGCCGGCGGCGAGCGCCTCGCGCAGCGTGGTCTTGTAGCCCTCCAGTGCGCCGGCGAAGCCGTTGAGCCGGGCGGCGATGTTGGCCTGTTCGTCGCTGCTCTCGGCCGGCATCAGGTCGAACACCATGCGGATCTCGTGCAGCCCGCTGGTGATGACGCTGACCTCGCTGGTCACCTCACCGGCGTCGTATCGGGCGAGGTCCAGCCCGAGCCGTTCCTGCATGGCCTCCTTGGCGGTGCGCTCCAACTCGGTCGCCGGCTCGGTCACCTCCAACTCGGCGAGCGTCCGGCGAGTGAGGTCCGCGCGCGCTCGGTAGCCTTCGGGCGAAAGGTCGTCGAGCTTGTCGTCATGGCCGGCGATGCCGACGAAGGTCGCGCCGGTAGGGCTCAAAGGCGCCCACTCGGCTACGTATCGGTTGGCGATTTCATCGATTCGTCCCACGCTGCGACCCTACGTGACCACCCCGTTCCCGTGTCGACGCCGTTTGCCGTGTCCACGCTGCGGGTCTCGCAGGGTGTGACGTCCGAAAAGGGCTGCGATCCTGTCGGACCGTTAGGGCAGAGTGTCAGGGGTGAACACCGAGACCACTCCTGACAAGGCGCCGCTGGGCGCCTGGCTGCCGGGCTTCCTCGCCCTCGCCGCGATCTGGGGCTCCAGCTTCCTCTTCATCAAGATCGGTGTAGCCGAACTGCACCCGGTCCAGCTCACTCTCTACCGGGTCGGCGCCGGCGCGTTGACCCTGCTGGTCGTCCTCGCCGTGCTGCGCGACCGGCTTCCCCGCGAGCCCCGGGTCTGGGCGCACCTGGCTGTCGTCGCCGCGTTCGGTGTGGCCGTGCCGTTCACCCTGTTCGGCTACGGCGAGCAGCGGGTCGAGTCGATGCTGGCCGGCATCTGGAACGCCACCACGCCGCTGATCGTGCTGCCGCTGGCGGTGCTCGTCTTCCGCACCGAGCGGCTGACCGTCCGCCGTGCGGTCGGGCTCGGGCTGGGCTTCCTCGGCGTGCTGGTGGTGCTCGGGGTCTGGGAGGGCATCGGTGGGGCGCACTTCACCGGGCAACTGATGTGCTTCGGCGCGGCCGCCTGCTACGGGGTCGCGATCCCGTACCAGAAGCGGTTCGTCGCCGGCAGTGCCCACTCCGGCCTCTCGCTCTCCGCCGCGCAGCTGCTGCTGGCCGCGGGGCAACTGGCCGTCGTCACCCCGTTCGTCGCGGGCCTGCCGCCGCTGCCCACCGAGTTGTCGCCGGGCGTGGTGGCCAGCGTGTTGACTCTCGGCGCACTCGGCACCGGGCTCGCCTTCGTGATCAACATGCGCAACATCCGGGTGGCTGGCGCGAGCACCGCGTCCACGGTCACGTACCTGATCCCGATCTTCGCGGTGCTGATCGGCGCCGTGGCGCTCGGCGAGCGACTCAACTGGCACCAACCGGTCGGGGCGCTGATCGTGCTGCTCGGGGTCGCGGTCTCGCAGGGCGTTCTCGGCCGCCGCCGGACCAGCCCGGTGGTCGGCGTCGGTGCGCCCGCCGCCCCCGCCGCCGAGCCGGTACGTTGATCGGCCGGGTCAGGTGCGGTTGTGGGTCCACTCGACCAGTTGCTCGGCTGACCAGGTGTTGACGACCCGGTCGGCGGGGACGCCGCAGAGGGCGGCCCGCTCGCAGCCGAACCGTTGCCAGTCGAGCTGACCGGGTGCGTGCGCGTCGGTGTTGATGGCGAACCGGCAGCCCGCCTCCAGCGCGCGGCGGATCAGCCGCTTCGGCGGGTCCTGCCGTTCCGGCCGGGAGTTGATCTCGACGGCGGTGTCGTGTTCCGCGCACGCGGCGAAGACCGCGTCCGCGTCGAAGTCGCTCTCCGCCCGGGTCCGGGCGCGGTGCCCGCGGTCACCGGGACCGGTGACGCCGGCCGGGCGGGACGACACCATCCGGCCCGTGGCGTGCCCGAGGATGTCCAGGTGGGGGTTGGCGACCGCGGTCAGCATCCGCCGGGTCATCTTCGAGCGCTCGTCCTTCAGGCCGCTGTGCACCGAACCGACCACCACGTCCAGCCGGGCCAGCAACTCGTCGTCCTGGTCCAGTGAGCCGTCGGCGAGGATGTCCACCTCGATGCCGGTGAGGATCCGGAACCCCTCGGGAAGCGCCGCGTTGACCTGCGCCACGTAGTCGAGCTGCTGGCGCAGCCGGGCGGCGGTCAGCCCCCGGGCCACCGTCAGCCGGGGCGAGTGGTCGGTCAGCACCAGGTACTCGTGGCCCAACTCCACAGCGGCCAACGCCATCTCCTCGATCGGCGAGCCGCCGTCGGACCAGTCCGAGTGGGTGTGGCAGTCGCCGCGCAGGGCGGCGCGGAGCGCCGTCGCCTCGGCGTCCAGGTCGCTGCCCTCGGTCGCCACCAACCGGCGCAGGTAGACCGGCTCCTCACCGGCCAGCGACTCCACCACGCACCGGGCCGTCACGTCGCCGACGCCGGCCAGTTTGGTGAGCGTGCCGTTGCCGGCCCGCTCGGCCACCTCGGCTGCCGGCAGACCGGCCAACGCCTTCGCCGCCGACCGGAACGCGCGGACCCGGTAGGTGGCCTCGTTCGCCCGCTCCAACAGGAACGCGATGCGGCGCAGGTCGGCGATGGGATCTCTCGCGCCAGCCATGTCAGGGCGCCTTCGGGCAACCGTGCCGGCGTTGCCACGCGGTGACCTCGGCAGCCGGCTCCCGATTGCCGCCGCGCCGCCACGAGTCCAGGTAACGCGCCGGCCAGATCACCCCGCGCCGGATCCACCAGCCGTCCTTGCCGGTGCACGGCGGCGAGATGCCGAAGTGCACATGGCACACGTTGTTGGCGTTGCCGGTGCGCCCCACCTTGCCGAGCTGCTGCCCGGCGCGGACCCGCACCCCGGCATCGACGCCGCTGGTCACGACGCTCAGGTGCGAGCCGTAGTAGCGCACCGCGTCGTCGCCGAGCAGGGAGACCGACAGGCCGCCGTTCTCCGGGCCCTGCGGCCCACGCTTCGAGTACCGGTCGACCCGACTCACCTCCAGCACCGTCCCGTCGGTCACCGCGACGAACGGCTCACCGCAGTCGGCGAAGAGGTCAGTGGCCGGATACGTCCCGTGCGTCGGGTGGTAGTCGACGTTGTCGGCGCGTACCGGGAAGACGTGCCGCAGCCCGGCGCGCGGTGCCGCCGTCGCCGGCCCGGCCAACGACGGCGTCGGGGTCGGGGCGGTGGCCGTCGGCACCCCCGGCTGCTCGGCGGTCGCCCAGACCGTCGGCGGCGTCGGCACGGCACCGTCGGTGGGTGCCCCCGGCCGGGTGGTCGCGCAGCCGGCGACCAGCACCGGGGCGAGCAGCAGCAGGATCGGGTACGCCGGACGCGCGCGGCGGTCGATCGTCGGCGAGGGCATCCAGTCATCCTGGCAGAGCCGGTACCGTGGGCACGAGCGACGCGCGTGAGGGAGGGCAGCGACGGTGACCATCGCCCGACCCGATCCCGGCTCGGATCCCGGTGCCGTCGTCCGTCCGGTGGCGCGTACCCCCTCCGGTCTCTTTCCCGCCGGGCCCCCGCACCGACCCACCTACCGCGAGCCGCACCCGGTGACCGGTGGCGGTGTCGCCGCCGGCGGCGGGGCGGCAGCCGGCTGGTTGCTGCTGTTCGGCCTGCTCGGCACCGACGTGGCCAGCTACGTGTGGTGGACGGTCATGGCCGGTCTGCTGGCGTGGCTGACCGCCCTGGTGCTGGTCCGCCACGGCGACCGAGGCGTCGCCACCGGGGTCGCCATCGTCACCGCGGGGGGTTGGAGCATCGCCGCCGCCGTGCTGGCGGTCCGCTGGGCGACCAGCGGTGACTGGCCGCTGTGGTGACCCGCTCCGGCTGCTCCCGTCAGCATCCCGAAACGGCTCCGTAACGGCGCCGACGACTGCACGGTGTGCCCGGTTGGCTGCGTAGCGAACGCCGTCTTGACGTGGCCGCCGAGACTCGGCACGCTCGGCACCATGGCCTGGACCACCCTGCGGCAGGACCCCGAGCGCAGCCGCCGTCGCCTCCAGTTGTTGGCGGAGTTGGCGGGTGCCCGCGCGGTCCGTCAGCGCAGCCGACCGCACCGGCAGCGCACCGAGCGTCTTCGCCAGCTCATCGCCACCCGCCGTCGGGTAGCCGGCTGATCCGACTTTGACAGGAATGACCGGCCTTCGGGGCGTTGACCGGTCGCCTGCCGACCTGACCGGCTAACGTGCACGCGTAACGAGTCGGCGCTGTGCCGAGGGGCTATTGGGGGGACCGTGTCGTACTTCGCTGCGGCCGTGGTGCGTGACGACAGTGGCTGGACCGCCGCCGAGGTCAGTCTGCGTGGCGCCACCGACATCGACGAGGTCGCCGACCGGCTGCGTGACGTCGACCAGGAGGCCGACGTGTCGCTGCTCTTCGTCGAGGCAGATGACGCGTATCTGGTGGTCCTCCGTCTCGACGAGGGCGAGGACCTGCGGGTGTTCGGCTCGGACTCCGCGTACGCCGAGGAATCCCAACTCGGTGCGGTGCTGGTCGGTGACCTGAAGACCTCGGTCACCGGGCTCGACGGCGACGAGGAGCCGCGCCCGGCTGCCAGCGGCGACGACGAGAGCGAGCAGCCCGTCGTCGACCCGGAGGCCGACCCCGTCGGTGATGCCGACCTGCTGGCCAATCTGGGCATCTCCGCGCAGCGGCTGCTGACCCTGTGCACGCACGAGGGGATGATGCCGGCGGACGTCACCGCCGAGATCTGCCAGGTGCTCGGCTGTGCGGACGAGGTCGAGGAGCTGCGTGAGGTCTGAGCCGGCCGACGCCACCGATCCGTCGCTGGAGTCGATCCGGCCGGGGCAGCCCACTCCCGGTGCGGTGGGGCGGGCCGGGCCCGGTGCCCACGAGGGCCTGGCCGACGTGGGCGAGGTCGGGCGACGGCAGCGGCACGAGCTGTGGATGCGCCGCGCCCTGGAGGTCGCTGTCACGAGCCCCGCCGGCTCCGCCGCGGGCACCACCGACGTGGACGACGTACCGGTCGGAGCGGTGCTCTACGGGCCGGACGGCACCGAACTGGCTGTCGGGCGCAACGAGCGGGAGCTGACCGGCGACCCCACCGCCCACGCCGAGGTGCTGGCCCTGCGCCGGGCTGCCGAGCGGACCGGCCGGTGGCGGCTGGACGGCAGCACCCTGGTGGTCACCCTCGAACCGTGCACCATGTGCGCGGGTGCGCTGGTGCTGGCCCGGGTCTCCACCGTCGTCTTCGGCGCGTGGGAGCCGAAGACCGGCGCGGCCGGGTCACTCTGGGACGTCCTGCGCGACCGTCGACTCAACCACCGGCCCGAGGTCTACGGCGGTGTGCTGGAGGCCGAGACCTCCGCCGTGCTGCGCGCCTTCTTCCGCTGAGGTTCTCAGGCCGGCGGAAGGGTGACCGTGACGATCAGGCCGCCGGCCGGCCGGGGCTGCGCCTCGGCGGTGCCGCCGTGGGCCCGGGCCACCGCGCGGACGATGGACAGCCCCAACCCGAACCCCCGCGCGCCGGCGATCCGCTCCCGCGACAGCCGACGGAACGGCTGGAACATCGTCTCGACGTCGTAGCCGGGGATGACCGGGCCGGTGTTGGTCACCGTGAGGGTGGGCCGGCCGTCGACCAGCCCGGTGCGTACCTCCACCCAGCCGCCGGCCGGAAGATTGTGACGCAGCGCGTTCTCCACCAGGTTGAACGTGAGCCGCTCCAACAGCACCGAATCGCCGTTGGCCGGCGCCGGCTCCAGGTTCCGGCGCACCCTCACGTCGGGTGCCTGCTTCCCGGCCTGGTCGGTCATGTGCGCGCAGACCTCGGCCAGGTCGACCGGCGTACGCTCGGTCAGCTCGTTCTCCGAGTCCGCGAGCGTGAGCAGCCCGTCGATCAGCCGCTCGTGCCGCTCGTTGACCGCCAGCAGCGACTCGCCCAGCCGCCGGGTCTCCGCCGACGCGTCCGGGCGGGTGACCGCCAACTCCACGAGTGCGCGGTTGAGCGCCAACGGAGTACGCAGCTCGTGCGACGCGCTGGCCACGAACCGGCGCTGCCCGTCGAAGGAGCGGTCCAGCCGTTCCAGCATCTCGTCGAACGTGTCGGCCAGCTCGCGTACCTCGTCGCGCGGGCCGGTGAGTGCGATCCGCTCGTGCAGACCACGGCCGGCGGTGTCCGCACCGGCGATCCGCCGGGCCGTGTCGGTGACCTGGTGCAGCGGCTGCAACGCCCGACCGGCGAGCAACCACCCGAATGCGATCGCCACCGCCGACACCACTACCAACGCCACGCCGCCCTGGGTGAGCAGCGACTCCAGGGCGTTGCGCTTCGCCTCGTCCTGCGCCTGCTCGACGAAGGCACGCAGCATCTCGATGTTCTGCCCGCCGCCGGAACCCGATGTCGTCGCGGGCACCGGCAGATCGCGCAGTTTCACCCCGAACGGCTGCGGCATCCGCTGATCGACCAGCACGTACGTGACGGCGAGTAGGACGATGCCGGCCAGCAGGAAGAGCCCGCCGTAGATGAGGGTGAGCCGGGCGCGGATGGTCAACCGTTTCATCGGATCTGGTACCCCGCCCCGGGCACCGTCTCGATGACCGTTGGGTCACCGAGTTTGCGGCGCAGCTTCATGACGGTCACCCGGACGACGTTGGTGAACGGGTCGATGTGCTCGTCCCAGGCGCGCTCCAACAACTCCTCGGCGGAGACCACCGCCCCGTCGGCGCGCAGCAGCTCGGCCAGCACCGCGAACTCCTTGCGGGACAGCGCGACGTGCCGGTCGTCCCGGCGTACCTCGTGGCGGGCCGGGTCGAGTTGGATGCCGGCGCGACGCAGCGTCGGCGGGGTTGCCGGGCGGGCCCGGCGGGTCAGCGCGTGCACCCGCGCCGACAGCTCGACCAGGGCGAACGGCTTCGTCAGGTAGTCGTCGGCGCCGAGCGCCAACCCCGCGACCCGCTCCCGGACCGCCGCCGACGCGGTCAGCATCAGCACCCGGGTCTCGCCACCCGCGTCCACGATCGCCCGGCACACGTCGTCGCCGTGCACCACCGGCAGGTCGCGGTCCAGGACCACCACGGCGTACTCGTTGACGCCGAGCCGTTCCAAGGCGGCGTCCCCGTCGTACGCCACGTCGACCGCGAACGACTCCCGACGCAGCCACTCGGCGATGGCGTCCGCCAGCACGTTCTCGTCCTCGACCACCAGCACTCTCACCCCTCCATGGTGCTCGGGGCGCGGTAACGGCGGCGTAACCGCTCACGGTAACGCCGGAGATACGCCCGTTGCCGTGCACTGGTTGCCATGTTCGGCGAACCGCGCCGGACCTGAGCGGAAGCGGACACCATGCGACGACAGATGCTGGCGATCCCCGTCCTGCTCGCCCTCGCGCTGCCCGGGTGCGGCGCGGGAGGCGGCGACGGCGGCGGGGTCGCGACCGCCGGTGGGGCGAAGACCGGCGCCACGGCGAGCAGCGCGCCGGTCAGTGACTCGGATCGGCAACTCGCCTTCGCCCGATGCATGCGCGAGAACGGGGTGGATCTGCCCGACCCGGAGGCGGGCGGCCGACCAGGCTTCCGGTTCGGGGCGGACGTGGATCAGCAGAAGATCCAGGCCGCCATGGAGAAGTGTCGGGACAAGCTGCCCAACGGTGGGCAGGGGCCGCAGCTCAACCCGGAGCAGGCAGAGCAGATGCGCGCCATGGCCAAGTGCATGCGGGAGAACGGGGTGCCGGACTTCCCGGACCCGGACGCCGACGGGCGGGTCCGGATCGGGGCGGGGGACAACGCGATCAACATCGGCGATCCGGCGATGAAGGCCGCGTTGGAGAAGTGCCGGCAGCACGCGCCGCAGTTCGGCGGTGGCCGGTGAGCGGCACCATCCGACGCTCGCGGCTGCGAGCCGCCGTCACCGGGGGCATCGTTCTGCTGGTCGCCGCCGTGGGCGTGCTCGCCGCGGTGGGATTCGGGGGTGGTGCCGGTGGCGATCGTGCCCGGGCTGGGAGCGCGTCGCCGGCCACCGCCACTGTCACCCGGCAGACCCTCGCCGACTCGGAGACCGCCGACGGCGAGCTGGGGTACGGAACGACGCGTACCGCCACGGCGAAGCTCAGCGGCACTGTCACCGCGCTGGCGGCGACCGGGTCGACGGTGCAGCGGGGCAAGCCGCTCTACCTCGTTGACAACGAGGAGGTGGTGCTCCTCTACGGCGGTCTGCCCGCGTACCGGACTCTCGCCCCCGGGGTGGAGGGTGCCGACGTCGCGCAGTTCGAGCGGAACCTGGAGGCGCTGGGCTACACCGGGTTCACTGTCGACGACGAGTACACCGGCAACACCGCCGACGCCGTCCGCGACTGGCAGGAGGATCTCGGCCTGGCCGAGACCGGCCGGGTCGAGCCGGGGCGGATCGTGTACGCCGACCGGGAGGTCCGGGTGGAGAGCCACCAGGCCGCCGTGGGTGATCTCACGCAGCCCGGCCAGGGGGTGCTCACCTACACCGGCACCGACCGCGTGGTCACCGTCGAGTTGGACGTGGACGACCAGCGGCTGGCCAAGCGCGACGCGAAGGTCACCGTGAAGCTGCCGGACGGCCGGGCGGTGGACGGCATCATCAGCACCGTCGAGACGATCATCCAGGCCGGCGCGGCCGGCGCCAACGGGCAGTCCGGCGACGCCGAGACGAAGATCGAGGTGACAGTCGCGGTGACCGACCCGAAGGCTCTCACCGGGTTCGACCAGGCCAGCGCGGACGTCACGTTCACCGTCTCGGAACGCCGGGACGTGCTCACCGTGCCGGTGGCGGCGCTGTTGGCGCTCGCCGAGGGTGGCTACGGCGTCCAGGTCGTCGAGGGTGGCGCGAGCCGGATCCTCGCGGTGACGACCGGGCTGTTCGCCGACGGCCGGGTCGAGGTCACCGGCACCGGCATCACCGAGGGCACGACGGTGGTGGTGCCGACGTGACCGGCGAGGTGATCGTGCTCGACCGGGTCAGCAAGAGGTACGCGGGCGAGGTCGTCGCACTGGACGACGTGTCCCTGCGCATCGGTTACGGCGAGCTGGTCGGGATCGTGGGGCCGTCCGGGTCGGGTAAGTCGACAATGCTGCACCTGATCGGCACGCTGGACCGGCCGTCGTCGGGCAGCGTGCTCGTCGACGGGTACGACGCGGCGAAGCTGACCGACCGGGAGCTGTCGGCGCTTCGGGCCACCCGGATCGGCTTCGTCTTCCAGCAGTTCCACCTGGCCCCCGGCGTTCCGATCGTGGACAACGTGGCGGACGGGTTGCTCTACTCCGGCGTACCCCGGGGAAGGCGGCGCGAGCGCGCGGAGGCCGCGTTGGTCCGGGTTGGCCTGGGCCACCGGTTGGGGCACCGGCCGCACGAGCTGTCCGGCGGTGAACGGCAGCGGGCGGCCGTGGCCCGTGCGGTGGTCGGCGAGCCGGCGGTGCTGCTCGCCGACGAGCCGACCGGCAACCTCGACTCCAGCTCCGGCGCGGGAGTGTTGGAGCTGCTGCGCGACCTGCACCGGGCCGGCACCACGGTCGTGGTGATCACGCACGATCGGGAGATCGCGGACGGCCTGCCCCGGCAGGTGCGGATGCGCGACGGCGCGGTGCGGCACGACTCGGCCCTCGCGTCGGGCGGGGTCGGCTGATGGCGACGCCAACCCCGGCCCGGCTCGTCCCGGCCCGGCTGCGACCGGCGGACGTCCTGCGCGTCGGCGGCGTCGGGCTGCGGACCCGTCCGCTGCGGGCGTTCCTCTCCGCGTTGGGCATCGCGATCGGGATCGCCGCGATGATCGCGGTCGTCGGCATCTCCTCGTCGTCCCGGGCCGAGCTGGACCGGGCGCTCGACGCGCTCGGCACCAACCTGCTCACGGTCGAGCCGGGCAACACCCTGTTCGGCGCGGAGGCCCAACTGCCCTCGGAGTCGGTGGCGATGATCCGGCGGGTCGGCCCGGTCACCGAGGTGTCCGCGACCGGGCTGGTCGCCGACGCCAAGGTCTACCGCTCGGATCGGATTCCGGCGGCGGAGACCGGGGGCATCGCCACCCGGGCGGCCCGGCTGGACCTGCCCGGCACCGTCGGGGCCGAGGTGGCCACCGGCACCTGGCTCAACGAGGCGACCGCCCGCTACCCGGCGGTCGTGCTCGGCGCCACCGCGGCGCAGCGGCTCGGGATCACCGCAGCCGACCCGCAGGTGCAGGTCTGGTTGGGTGGGCGGCCGTTCACGGTGGTCGGAACCCTCGCCGCCGCACCCCTCGCCCCGGAGTTGGACACGTCGGCGTTGATCGGCTGGCCGGCGGCGACCGACTACCTGGGCTTCGACGGCCACCCGACCACCGTCTACACGCGGGCACAGGAATCGCAGGTCGAGGCGGTCCGCTCGGTGCTCGGCGCGACCACCAACCCGGAGGCGCCGAACGAGGTCGAGGTGTCCCGGCCCTCGGACGCACTGGCCGCCGCCGAGGCGACCGACGACGCGTTCACCGGCCTGTTGCTGGGCCTCGGCGCGGTCGCGCTGCTGGTCGGCGGGGTCGGCGTGGCGAACACGATGGTGATCTCGGTGCTGGAACGGCGGGCCGAGATCGGCCTGCGCCGGTCACTCGGAGCCACCCGGGGTCAGGTGCGGTCCCAGTTCCTCGCCGAGTCGCTGCTGCTCTCCGCGCTCGGTGGGATCGGTGGGGTGTTGCTGGGGATCCTGGTCACCTCGGGCTACGCACTGTCCCAGGGTTGGCCGACCGTGGTGCCGGCCTGGGCGATGCTCGGCGGTGTGGGCGCCACCCTGGTCATCGGCGGCCTCGCGGGCCTCTACCCGGCGGTGCGCGCCGCCCGACTCGCGCCGACCGAGGCGCTGGCCGCGGTCTGACCGGGCCGACTCGAAAGAGCGGGATGACGGTATCGCGCCGTCATCCCGCTCTTTCGTGGTCCTACCGCCCGACCCGGTCAGGCGACGATCGTGTCGAGGGCGATCTCGACCATCTGGCTGAACGTCTGCTCGCGCTCCTCCGAGGTGGTCTTCTCGCCGGTCTTGATGTGGTCGCTGACGGTCAGCACGGTCAACGCGCGGGCCTTGAACCGGGCGGCGATCGTGTAGAGCGCCGCCGACTCCATCTCCACCGCCAGCACGCCGTAGTCGGCGAGGGTGTCGTAGAGGTCCGGCCGGTCGGTGTAGAAGGCGTCCGCCGCCAGGATCGGCCCGACGTGCATGCTGATGCCGCGCCGCTCGGCCACCTCGACCGAGGTACGCAGCAGCCCGAAGTCGGCCACCGGGGCGTAGTCGATCAGCCCGTCGAAGCGCATCCGGTTCATGTTCGAGTCGGTGGACGACCCGATGGCGGCCACCACGTCCCGCAGTTGCAGGTCAGTGCTCAGGGCACCACAGGAGCCGACCCGGATCAGCGTCTTCACGCCGTACTCGTTGATCAGCTCGTGCGCGTAGATGGAGGCCGACGGCATGCCCATGCCGGAGCCCTGGACGGAAACCTCGACGCCGTTCCAGCGGCCGGTGAAACCCAGCATGCCCCGAACCGTCGAGTAGCAGGTGGCGCCATCGAGGTAGGTCTCCGCGATCCACTTGGCCCGCAGGGGGTCGCCCGGCATCAGGACCCGCTCGGCGATCTCGCCCGGCTTCGCGCCGATGTGCGTACTCATGGCAAAGATCCTGCCAGGCCGGCCCGGGCGATACCGGTTCGGCGTCCGAACCAGCGGTCCTGTACCCTCGTCGGCGGTGGCGTGTCCGAGCGGCCTAAGGAGCACGCCTCGAAAGCGTGTGAGGGTTAACGCCCTCCGAGGGTTCAAATCCCTCCGCCACCGCTCTGTAGTGCAGAAACGCCCGGTCGATCCGTGAGGATCGGCCGGGCGTTTCTCTTCCTGGTCTCAGTTGTGGTCTCAGTCGCGTCGACTCTGGTGCCTGCACTAAGCGGGGAGAGAGCGCCCCGTCACTCTTCGCGCGTGACCTCTGCCGGCTGGTCGAGCTGCTGCTGTCGCTTGTTTTGCTCGTCGCGCAACGTCTCAACGGTGTCAGCGAAGAGAGCATACGCTTTCTGTTCGTCTAGCCCGAGATACTTGCCCACGCGAAGCTCGACCGCCTCGTATTCTCGTTCAATCGCGTCGGCTGTCTGCTGTGAATTGAAACTGCGCTCGTGATACTTGAAATATCCGGTAAATCCTGCGGATAGGCCCACAGCGGCACTCGCCGCGACAGTCAGCCATCTAGCTTGACTGAAGGCTACTGACGCTGTCGCAATGGCGGAAGTGGCTACCGAGCCGACAATGATTATACTCTGGAAGCGGTTATGAATTCTCCGCGTTCTCCCGGCATCCTCCCGAAACTGTGAAACTAGATCGGGAACGTCGTCTCTGTAGCGCTTCTGAGCCAGCAGCGCGGGGTCCTCTTTGCTGCTCGTGTTCGTGTCTACGTCCGCTTGCGTGCGTCGCCGGACCACGTGGAGCTTCTTGATGAGGATGCGAGTCGTGCGCATCCGCTTGTACTGCCAGTACGCCAGTACTGGCGAGGCGAGCAGCGATGCGGCGAGTGCTACGTACAGGTGGTTTGAGAAGCGGTCTAAATCTCCGACGTTGAAGAAAGCGGCAACTACTGCCGCGGCAGCGAGTAAGAGGTTGCCGACGAAGATCCAAGCTATGCCGACCTTGCGCCATAATTGTTGGAGGTGAAGCTTTTCTTCTGCGTCGAGAATTTGACTGCGGACGTAATCAGGGTGCCAGCCGTTGGAGCTGTTGTCGATTACTTCCTTCCACCGGTTTTCGCTCGCCGAACCACTAATTCTTTCCCAAAGCCGCGATATCCCCGACCACATGGCGTTACGCTATGACCACGCACGTGGCTCAACAAGATGAATTCGTGTCGCCTTCTCGACAGTTGCCTTAGAGCCTGTCATGTGCTCGGAGGGCCGGAAGTGCCGCGTTGGTACTGGCAACCTCCGGCCCTCTAACTAATTGATGCTGCTCTTGTCTGACCGGAGCAGCCCACCAACGCGCTGGGCGATGTCCCGCCGGACCTGTGCGGTGAGGTGTTGGTATCGGGCCGCCATAGCGGAGTTGGACCAGCCCATGATGCCCATCACGGCGCGCTCGGCAACGCCGAGGATCAGCAGCACCGTTGCGGCGGTGTGTCGGGCGTCATGCAACCGGCCGTCTCGTAGCCCGGCGAGCTTGAGCAGTCGCTTCCACTCGTCGTAGTCGGTGCGTGGGTTGACCGGGCCGCCGGTCGGCGTGGCAAATAGCCAGTCACTCCCTTCCCAGATTTGGGCAGCGGTGGCGCGCTCCTGGTTCTGCTCGCCACGGTGCTTGCGTAGCAGCGCCACCAACTCGTCAGGTAGGCCGATGCTGCGCCGACCGGCCCGAGACTTAGTGTCGGCGGTATCGGCCCGTATCTGGCGGCGGTCAGGACAGTGGCCGCCGTGCTTTCGGCCGCACGGCGAGCGGCACCCGTGCTCCCACCTCGGCCGTTGCCGGCCGCGCCGGACGGTCAGGGTCCCGGAGTCCAGATCAACGTCTGGCCATCGCAGGCCGAGTGCTTCCCCCTGACGCAGACCGAGGGCCAGCGCGACCGCCCACCGCGCGCTGTTGCGTCGGCCATGGGTGGCAGCCATAAGCCGCTGTACCTCGGCGACCGTGTATGGCTCAATCTCGCTTTCTGGCAGGCGCGGTGCCTTGGCGAGGGTGGCCGGGTTCTTGGCCAAGTGCCCTCGGCGTACGGCCTCATTCAGCGCGGTTCGGATCGTGCGGTGCGCTTGGTGGGCCGTCGCCGGGGCGCTGCCTGTCTCTTGCATCCGGCGATAGAAGCGCTCCAGGTGCTCAGGCTCCAAGCGTTCGATCCGGTGGGCACCGAGACCGGGAATGAGGTGCCGGTAGACAGCCACCCGGTAGCCGCCGAGGGTGTTCTCTCGCACGGCCGGGGCAGCGATGTTCTCTACCCAGTGAGTGAGCCAGGTCTTCACCGTCCAGCGCCGGCCGGCCTTGCGGACCGTGCCGCTGTCCCGCTCCCGTTCCAAGAGTCGGACCTTCTTGATGACCGCAGCTTCCGCCTTGCCCCGGACGTGGCGGCGATCGCTCGCCGAGGCGCTCGACAAGGTGCGGGTCGGCCGGCTCGCACCGGAGACGATCGCCGTGCGGGTGCTGATCTCCGACATGGCTGCGCCCATGGCGCTGCCGGCGCGCGCCGAGACGCAGGCGGATGATCCGGCGGTGCGCGAGCGTGCCGAGCGCATCACGCGCCGGGCGGCGGACGGAATCATTGACCAGGTGGCCGAGCGGGGCAACCTCGGTCTAGTCCGATCGGCCACGGTAGAGGTGCGGATGCATCGTGCATCGCCCCTGTTCAAGCTCTAGATGCTGAACGGGGAAGAGGTCTTCTTCGGCTTCTACCCGGCCGTTGAACGCACGGTCACGATCAAGGGTGAGCCGATGGCGATCTATGACTTGATGGGCAAGGACGTACCGCTTTTCCACTACGCCGTGACTGACGACGACACGTCCGACGGCACGCAGTTCGTGGAGGCTTCCCGCCAGTGGTTCGACTCGGTGTGGTCGACCATCGCCTACCGGTACGACAGATGACCGCCGACCTTGGCCGACTGCTCGGCGAGGTCGGCGCAGTCCTGCTCGACTTCGACGGGCCGGTGTGCAGCGTCTTCGCCGGCTACCCGGCGCCGCAAGTTGCCGCCGAGCTGATCGGCGTCTTGAGGCGTCGCGCGATCGAAGTGCCGCCGGATCTAGCCTGTGAGCCGGATCCACTCGAGGTGCTGCGCTACATCGGGGCGACTGGCGATCGGGGCGCGACGCGGGTGCTAGAGGACGCGTTCTGCGCGGCCGAGCGTCGGGCCGTAGAGACTGCCGAACCAACACCATATGGTCGAGAGGTAATCGTGTCTGCTCGGCAGGCCAGGCTGCCCGTGGTGATCGTTAGCAATAACTCCGCCGGTGCGGTGAACATCTACTTGGCAGCACATCGGCTCGCCGGGCACGTATGCGGGGTGATTGGCAGGGCGTACGCCGACCCAGCTCGGATGAAACCGAACCCTGAACCGATCCTGCAAGCCGTTCGAATCCTTGGCGAAACGCCGGGCCGCTGCGTTCTCGTCGGCGACTCGCTGTCAGACATCGAAGGGGCACAGGCTGCCGGTGTGCGGTCAATCGCTTACGCTAATCGGCCGCGCAAGGTAGCAGCCTTCAAGAGCAGCGGAGCCGACTCAGTGATAGCAAGTATGCGTGATCTGGCTTCGGCTCTGGTCGAAATGGCGAGGTTACGGGAGATTCGATGGATGGTTCGGGTCAAACTGTCGAGCGCGTAGCCCTTATTCCACCGACCGCAGGAATGGTCGGTGCCTCAGCATAGCTGTCCAGCCACTCGCAGAGGTGCAGACGCACATGGTCCAGGAGTAGGCCGAGCGATCGAGTTACAGATTGCAGATTCTCATAGGACTTCATTCTCCCTACCGCGACCGGGTCCTGTTCCCAGTGGGCGATGCTATTGCGCTTCTGTTGGATCTCCTTAAGAAGAAAGAGGTCTTTCGGGTCGTTCCGCCAATCGCCCGGCAGGCCGAGCATGTCCCACAGCGCGGCGAACTGTTTCTCACCCACAGTGCGGCCATCCGCCAACTTCAGGTCTTCTTCAAAGCTAGCGACAACTCTGTCATCATCAATATGCGCAATGATGTTTCTGACGAGATTGCTTCGGACCGTTAGGACGTTGACATTCTGCTCTGCGCATTTTCGGAAGTCCGCCGTCTCCAGGATGGCGAGTAGCCCGATCGGCAGGAGTTTACGGCGAACTTGTAGCCCACAAATGTCGGATGACAACGCCGCAGGCAGGTCACGCATCAATTGCTCGAGAATTCCAGCACAGATGACGAAGGTTAGGGCGCGGCTCATTGCCCCAACCCCCTCGGAGTCAAATTTATCGTCAGTCAGATGGTCGCGAGCCTGATCTAGCGCCTGTAGGCGTCTGAGTTCCCGCTCCAGTAACCTTGCCGCCTCGTCGAAGACGGCGTCGACGGCGTAACTCATTGTCCTAGAAAAATCTCTTCGGCGCGTGCCATTCTGCCAACTACACTCTTCTTCGCATTGGTGCCTTTTTGGACGAAGTCAAGGAGAGCTCGATCGGCTAGCCAATCAGAGGGCGGACGTACTGGTGCCTTGCCTGCTCTAATAACCCGACCAATACCCACGAGAGCAGCCTCAAGATGGACTATTGGCGTGACACTGGTCCCGGCCCTAAGGAAAGGTTGCGGATTGACACTGTAGAGAAAGTCGACGGACTCGCGGAAATCCTTACGCCGTTCCTCGATGTCCGGAGGGTTCAAGTGTGCCTTCATATAATCGTTCAGGAAGCCTGCCACGTCACCCTTAAATCCGTCAATCCAGTGCAGGTAGGCGAAGAATTTAAGCACTACTTCGGGACCCGTGCCGTTGCTCTTGTCGGCCTCTTTAAGCTTCAAGAGCGTTTTGAATGGAGGATACTCGGAGAGTTCATCGAGAAGAGTGTTGAAGGTGCCGCGATAAACGCAGGCCCGGATTTCTTGGGCAGTCAGCTCGACAGCTCCGGCGTTAAGTCGCCGAAACAGCTCGTATCGGACGTCCAAATCAGACTTATCGCTCAGGACCTGAACACGTAAATACCGGCGCTCAAATGTCAATTTGACTGGCCGTGGCAGATCGGCGTAGGACACGCCGTCAAACCTCTTCAAAGTCTTCAACTTCGTCAGCCTGAGGGGCCGTGTAGAGAAGTGAAGAAGCTCGGACTCGGGCGCGTCGATACCAATGAACCGCAGCAAGGTGCAGATTCGCTGGAGCCCATCCACCACTTCCCACGTACCATCGCCGTTGGTTGCCACGAAGATGGCGGGCACCGGTAAGCCTAGGAGGAATGACTCAATGAGGGCCGACTGAAGTTCGTCCCTCCAACGGAACTGTCGCTGAAACTCGGGTGCGATCTTGATCTCGGCCTCTTCGACCATGCGCGCCAGTTCACGCAAAGAGAGATCGAAAAAGTCAACATCAACGGCCTGTCGCTGATCCGCCAGCTCAGCAAGTAGTACTGAGTGGTCAACAACCATGATGCCCTCCCGTGGATTTAGGGCCTGCTGGCCTCAGCGCCGCGTCAGGTAATTCAGGACGAAAACTTTAATGCTTGACTAGAGTAAGCACGTTCTCATTGACGGTACCTTTAGGGTATGCGCGAGCCGACTTGTTCAACGTTGTTAGAGACCTTGTAACTTCAAAGGGAACGATATTCGAGACCTTCCAGCCGAGCCGCTCAGCCTCTTCTGCGCATATTTCCCCTAGGCGCACCGCAATGTCTTTGTAGAACGAATCCTGGACAACTAGCGTCATCACTGCTTTAGGTGCAGCGACGCGAGTAATCTCGCGGAGACTCGCTGTGAGGTCATCTAAATACTGGCACGCCTGCTTTAAGTAGTAGCCCTCGGACGCATAGCTGCCGTGCTCGCCGATACGCCGCACCAAATCACTAGCCAAGTTTCCAAGTTGCATTTCGGCGACATCGCCTCGAATGAGGGTCGTGCCCATAAGTTGAGAACGAATATGGCGGCTCGTGTAAACGTCTTCGCCCAGCAACGCTAACTCGCGCGCGTACGCTACGGCGTAATCGATCCGGGTGAGATACGGGGGCGAAGTCAAAATGAGCTGAACTGACTCATCTCGTAGTGGAAGATGGCGGGACGAGGCAGTTAGCAGCAAGCTGTGGGTCGCAGGTGCGCTCTCTGCTATGAGACGTTGGCTGAGGTAGCTCTGCTCATCCAACAGTAATTCGTCTAACTCCTTGCGCTGGAGTTCAACAGGTGGTCGGTTTGAAGACGTCCGCCTTACCCACGTTGGGTTAGAGCCACCGAAGTGAGAGGTGAGAGACCGAACAACGCGAAACAACGCCACCTGCGGCAGCACTGACTGCGGTTCGGGAAGCGCGGTGACCATCTCCATCCAGTCGCGAAGACGCGCGACCGTTTTTCGTCCGAACCACGCGAGGAGGGGATCGTCGTCACTAGTTACCCGCCTGGCGCGATGGGGGGGCTCGACGGTGCGCACTGCCCTCCCGGCCTCGTGCCGAAGACGCGCAACGATATTTGCGACCGGGTTGCGATCAACGCCGAGGCTAGGCAAGCCGAGGATGCTTGCCGCGAGGGTTGTCGTGCCGCTTCCGTTCCACGGGTCGAGCACGCGCTGAGACGAGCCGGAGGAGTGCCGGGCGAGTTCGCGGCAGGCCCACTCGAAGGAGAATCCGGCGTAGTAGGGGAAGACGTCTCCCATGCCAGCAGTCTCGACTCGCGGTCGCTTCGGCGATAGCTTCGCGTGGCCGGTGAGTGGGGTCGCGACATGGAGTGGGAACAGCCCGGCCGGTTGCACCGCCCCGGCCTCTGACCGTCCAGACACGTCTTGCCTACCCTCCGGAAGCGTTGCCGTCAGAGCATACGGGAGAGACTTCGGGACCGCTGCATGCGATTGGCGGCACGGACGGAGCTAGGGCTCACGCCGCAAGCTCCTGGTTGCTTCCGCATCCTGACTGCCCGTCAGGCGCTCGCGCCAGGCTGGCCTCTCCTGCCGCTTCGTAGTTCGCTAGCAGCTACGGACTTGACGAGTGGCGGAAGCGGGATCACGTTCGTGCGGTCTCAGTTGCGGTCTCATTCGCCGCCGGACGCCGCCGTTCGCCTGGTCACGAAGGTGCCTCCGGCCGCAGCTCACGTACCTCGCTGGACTAGGTCGTACGGACGGTCGCAGACCTCGAAAGCGTGTGAGGGTTAACGCCCTCCGAGGGTTCAAATCCCTCCGCCACCGCTCTGTAGTGCAGAAACGCCCGGTCGATCCGTGAGGATCGGCCGGGCGTTTTCGCGTCAGAGTTGCTGCTCGCCACCGTCGACGAACAGCTCGCTGCCGGTCATGAAGCTGCTCTGGTCGGAGGCGAGGAAGAGCGCTGCGTTGGCGATCTCGTCCGGGTGTGCCATGCGGCCCATGGGTACGCCCGAGGTGATGGACTGGAGCAGCCCGGGAGCCTCCGCCGGGCTGGGCGCGAGGCCCGCGAGCCCGGGAGTCTCGGTCGAGCCGGGGACCAGGGTGTTGACCCGGATCTTCCGGCCCATCAGCTCGGCGGCCCAGGTGCGGCCGAACGAGCGGATGGCTGCCTTCGACGCGGCGTAGACGCTGAATGCCGGGGTGCCGTTGCTGGCTGCCGTCGAGCCGGTGAGCACGATCGAGGCGCCCTCGTTGAGCAGGGGCAGGGCCTTCTGGACGGTGAAGATGGTGCCGTAGATGTTGGTGTCGAACGTGTTCGCCACGTGCTCGACGGTGATCGAGTCGAGCGAGCGGAACTCGCCGCCGCCGGCGTTGGCGAACACCACGTCCAGGCCTGCGCCCCGGTCCTGGATGGCCTGCATGATCCGGTCCAGGTCGTCGAGTTTGCTGACGTCGCCGGCGATGCCGGTGACGTTGGTGCCGATGCTGGCCACGGCCTCGTCCAGCGGGCCCTTGCGACGGCCGGTGACGAAGACGTACGCGCCTTCGGCCGCGAAGCGGCGGGCAGAGGCCAGGCCGATGCCCGTGGTGCCGCCGGTGACGAGGGCGGTCTTGCCGTCGAGCTGTCCCACGATGGATCTCCTTCACGATTTCTGTACCGAGCGGTATTGATTCGACCGTAGCAACTGTCGGTCGGGTTGACAAATTTCTGTACCGATCGGTTTTCGTTGTCGGTAGGATGGGTGGAGAAAGGTGGTGGGTTGTGCCGCAGCGGGGGCGACCACGGGGTTTCGACGCCGACGAGGCGCTGGAGCGCGCGGTGGAGGTGTTCTGGCGTCAGGGGTACGAGGGCGCCTCGGTGAACGACCTCGCCGAGGCCATGGGGATCAACAAGCCGAGCCTCTACGCCGCCTACGGCGGCAAGGAGGAGTTGTTCCGTAAGGCCGTGGCCCGTTACGCCGAACAGGACATGGCGTACGCGCGGGACGCTTTCGCCCAACCGACCGCGTACGAGGTGGTCGCCACCCTGCTGCGGGACAACGCGATCGCCGTGACCCGTGCCGACCGGCCCGCCGGTTGCCTGTCGATCCAGGGCGGCACCGCATGCTCCAGCGAGAACGCACCAGTCGCCGGGTTCCTCGCCGCCAGCCGCCTGGCCGGCGAGAGGGCTCTCGCCGACCGGTTCGCCCGCGCTGTCGCCGAAGGCGATCTACCCGAGCACGCCGATCCGGTCGCACTCGCCCGCTACGTCATGATCGTCACCGAGGGGCAGGCGGTGCATGCCGCGGCCGGAGTCAGTCGGGAGGACCTGCGACAGGCGGCCGAGATCGCGCTCGCCGGTTTCGCCGCCGCGTCCGGGGCTCGGCTGCCCGACCCGGCCTGAGTGGTCACCGTTCGAGCGGCGCGGCCTCCGGGGGCGCGGCCGGCTACGGCGGACCAGGGGGAGGCGTTGGTGTCGCGGACATCCCGCGCCTGCACCGGGACGCCGCTGGTGACGAAGCCGGATCGGCGGTCTCCGGCGCGCCGATCAGCACGGCCCAGCGCCCTCGTCGAAGAGGCGGCGGGCCCAGTCCGCGTACCCGGCGATGGTTTTTCGGACGGTGCGCCCGTCGTGCAGGAACAGGTACGCGCGGTCGCCGCTGCGGGCGAGCAGCCCGTCGAGGCGATGCGTCCCCTGTGGAGCGCGAAGCCGGCTGACCTCCGGATACCGATCCCAGACCAGGTCGACGGGAGAGCCTGCGGTGATGCCCTCGGGTGTCCGCATTGGATCCCCGACCCAGAGCAGCACCAGTCTGTCCTCCATGAAGACCGGGCTGACCGTGTCGTGGCCGACGAGCATCGGCCCGCAGGAATCCAGGCTGGTACGCAGGATGCCGCGTCGGGTCAGCTCGTCCTCGGTGTCGCCGAACTCGATGTTGCGCAGGCCGTTCAGGTCGATGATCTCCACGCTGCCGGCGGGTCGGCCGTCCGGGATCGGCCCGGTTGGCGGTACGCCGCTGCCGGCGATCGAGGCAGCCGTCATCAGCGTGGCAATAAACGCAAATTGTCGCAATTTCATGGAATCCCCCAGTCCCCAACGGAACGGGGGCGCTCAGGTTGCTGGCGGCAGCCGGATTACTGGTTTTCCCACTGTTCGACAAGCTCGTCCCAGTAGTCGGCGCTGAGCCGACGGCGCCCGTGCGCCAGCCAACCCTCGGTGTTGCGTTCCAGGTGCAACCCCAGTTCGGCGAACGGGTCGATCCAGTCGCCGGGCTCTGCACCGAGGCGGGCCAGCGCCCCGTTGATCGGCCACTGTTCGCGCGACGTGTCCAACTCGTCGTCGAAGTGTGGCCCCCAGGTCAGCGCCCCGCCCAGCCACACCGCCGCCGACTGGTAGCCGGTGCCACCGCCGAACTCCGCCTCCAGGTACGCCACAGGCCCCGCCTGTGACCAGCGGCTCAGCGACTCGACAAGCGTCGGCGACAACACCAGGCCGAAGGGGTGCCCGGCGCTGCGGTCGTCGGTCGCGAAATCCGGCAGCGACCCGGTCAGCTCCACCACCAACTGCGGGGTGACCGGCAGTAGCCCGAAATCCTGGCGCAGCTCGCCGAGGACCGCGTGATCCAGCTCGGCAGTCTGCTCGCGGAGCAGTTCGACGTCCGCGACCACCGCGCTGAGCTGGTATGCCATCGAATCCCTCCGCTATCCACAACCTGTGGATAGAACATGTGTACGACGGTTGTCATCCCAGCCCTGATCAGGCCCGAAGGGCGACCTGGCTGACGAACGTGCGCCACGCCGTCGGCGCGAAGGTGAGCGCCGGGCCGGCCGGGTCCTTGGAATCCCGTACCCCGACGACGCCGGGCAGGTTGTCGGCGACCTCGACACATGCGCCGCCGTTGCCGCTGCTGCGGCTGCTCTTGCGCCATCGGGCGCCGCTCAGCTCCATGACGCCGTTCAGCTCCATGACTCCGCCACCTCCGTGATGAGATCGACCGACTGCCGGTGGGACAGCGCCTCCCCGCGCACGTTCTCCCATGCCGCCATCATGGCCGCGATGTCGTCGGGGTCGCTAGCGACTTGTCCCTGGAGTTGGTTGTCCAGGTAGCCGGCGGCCCGGTGGTCGTCGCTATGTGCGATCACGAACGGTCCGCTCAGGCCGGCGTACGCGCCGACCGTGCTGGGCACGACGTGCACCCGGATGTGCGGTTCGGCGCACGCCGCTATCCGTTCGGCGGATGATCCCACTTAGCCGAACGCCAAACAGACCTTGCAGATTCGGGTACGCGTAACGCTGTGGCTGGCGCGTCGTCGTTCCGCACAACGCAAAGCGCGCCTGCCCCGAGATTCGGGGCGGGCGCTTCCGTACGTCTGGCGTTGGTTACGGCCGCTCGGCGACCTGGCCGACGAACGCGACCCACGCAGCCGGGGGGAAGGTCAGCGCCGGACCCGCTGGGTCCTTTGAGTCGCGCACCGCGACGACGCCCGGAAGGTTGTCGGCAACCTCGACGCAGTCGCCGCCGTTGGAGCTACTGCGGGTGCTCTTGCGCCAGAGCGCGCCGGTCAGGTCAGCCATGATCTTGCCTCTAGGTAGTCGATGGTTTGGCGGCGTGGGAGAGCCACTGAGCGCAGCGTATCCCAGGTGGCCCAAAGGGTGGCGGTGTCGTTGGTCAGCCGTCCGGCAGCTTGATCATCGAGATAGGCGACATCGCCGTCGTCAGTGGTGGCGATGACGAACGGCCCGGCTTGCCCGGCGTGAAGGCCCGCGTCCAGCGGCAACACGTGAACAAACACATTCGGTCGCTGGGCCATCTTTACCAGGTGGTCTAGCTGCGGCTTCATGATCTCGGGGTCGCCACGACGAAGAGCGAACTCGTCAATCACCGCGACGAAGAGCGGGGGCCTGCGCCGGTCGAGTACTGCCGTTTGCCTGCGTAGCCGGGTCGCAACGTAGTCCGCGACCTCGTCCCGGTCGAGCACCCCACTGGCTAGTACCGCCGAGGCGTAATCGGGGGTCTGCAACAAGCCGGGAATGACCGCCACCTGAAAGGCGCGCAGGGCGGACGCCTGAAGCTCGGTCTCGACCCACGGGCGTAGCCACGCCGGTTCCCGCCGCTTCAA
Source organism: Micromonospora sp. WMMD961 (assembly GCF_029626145.1). Taxonomy (NCBI): domain Bacteria; kingdom Bacillati; phylum Actinomycetota; class Actinomycetes; order Micromonosporales; family Micromonosporaceae; genus Micromonospora; species Micromonospora sp. WMMD961. The sequence goes on along the minus strand of NZ_JARUBJ010000002.1, from coordinate 41,993 downwards.
GACGTCCGGCCAAATGTCCTCAGCCTCACGGTGGAGCGCGGCGGCTGCGGCTGCACGGTGGCGCGGGTGTGGGACTCGGCCGGGGTTGACCCAGCGCGCCACCGTCTTCGGGTCTACGCCGACCTGCTCGGCAAGACTTTCAACGGTCTCACCTGTGTCAGCTAATGCCGCTCGTAGCGCCTGGTTCATACCCACCTCCGAGCGGACGTCTTCGACGTCTATAGAACGTATAACTACGTGGTGTAGCCGTCCAGCTTCGACGGGCAAGGTGCTTTGTAGACCGCGCGGCCGGTAGGGACCAGAACCCGGCGGACGCGCTCGTAACCGGGGCCGCCTCCGCCGGGCAAGCACTCATGGGGGCGGCCCCTTCCCAGAGCTACAAGCAGGGGGAGCACGCGTGCCGAACAAGCCACCCGAACCGAAGCCTGAACGGAAGCCCGCGCGGAAGTCTGGCCCGGCGAGACCGCCGACGCCCTCGCCGCCGGGGACCTTCGGCCCGGTCGGGCCGCCCCCGACTGGGCCGTTTACACGCCTGAACCGCGTCCCTAACGGGCGTTGGGTGCACGCATGAACGGAGCCGCGCGGAAGGTGGCGTCGGGCGACGTCCTGCATCTGACCCGCGCCGCGAGTGTGCAGTTCATGCGCCCGATCTTCGTGCGCGTGATTCGGGTACTCGACTGGCCGACGTACGACGGTTGGCTCTGGCTCGACGGGTACGAGCTGGGCGCGAGCGGGGACGCTGTCGCGCGGCGTTCGTTGTTCGTCATGTCCGGCGGCCTGGTTTGGCAGGACCCGCAGGCCCTGGCCCCAGCGTCCCGGCAGACCGCCCGCCGCCCGGTCGCCCGTACACCCGTGCGGGTCGGCTGATGCGCGACCAGCCGGAGCACAACCCGTTACGCCCGTCGTGGCGTTGCCCCAACTGCGGCATCTTGTGGCCCTGCTCGGCCGCGAAGCTGCGCCTCCTCGGCGAGTTCCGCGACGATCGTCCGGGCCTGCTGCTGCACATGGCGAAGGTTCAGGAGGAGGCGACGGCCGACCTGAAGAAACTCAATCCGAACGCCAGACTGCCGGACCTGACCGCGCGCTTCGTCGGCTGGGCCCAACGCCGGTAGCCCCCACCGTCCGCCGCGGCGCTGGTGCCTCGTCCCCCGAGGCTGACCGCCCGGCGCGGGTCTTTGCACCGAGCGGCGCCAGCATCACGCGGAGCGCGGAAGTGCGCCGCCATCCCGCGTCCGGCGTCCCGAACCGTGGGGCATGTGAACAGCGAGGACGTCGGAGGGGCGCCGCCTCCCCTGGGCGCGCGCCCCGCATTTGACGGTGGCCCCGGGTGCGCCAGCCGCTGAAGAGGCGTCGAGGGGCGGCAGCTCCTGGTGTCTCACCTGGACTGTCGTGAAGGTCGCTCGTGTTAACCTCCCACCGCTGAGCATGATCACCTTGAGCGACCGAGGGGACACATGATGGCCGAGGTTCCCAACACGGCGGGGCTGCTGGACCCGGACGGCGCAATGGACCGACTCGCGGAGTGGAAGGGTCGTCTCGACCAGTTGGCGATCGCCACCGACGCGATGAGTGACCGCATCCAGGCACTACGGGTGACCGCTGCCGACGGCAACGGGCTGGTGGAGGTCACCGTCGACTCGGCGGGTGCGTTGGTCGACCTGCGACTGGGCCAGCGGATCCAGCGGGTCGCACCGGACGTGGTCGCCAGGACGATCATGAACACGATCGGTGTTGCCAAGCGGCAGCTGGCCGACCGGGCGCAGGAGATCATCGGCGAGACCCTGGGAACCGACTCACCGGCAGCGCGGGCGATCGCCGAACGGGTCGGGCAGCAACTGCGCGCCGACCCGGCCGTGGACGGGCCGGACGACCAGCACGGGCGGTGAGCAGATATCGGCGGACCAGCGGCGACGTGATCCGCTGGCCGGACAGCCCGGACGCTCGGACCGCACTGGAGGAGTGGTTCGCGGCGTCGCCCGATACGGCGTACCTCTCGGGCGATTTTCTCGATTTTGGCGGGGCGGACCTCAGCCGTCTCGACCTGGCCGGCGCCTATCTCGCCAACTCCCGCCTGGCCGGCGTCCGGTTCGCGGAGGCCAACCTCGCCGACGCCAACCTGGCCAACGCCGAGATGCAGGGCGCGGACTTCTCCTCTGCCGACCTGGCCAAGGCGACACTTGTCGGCTGCTCCGCCGGTCAGGCGCTCTTCCCCTCGGCTCGCCTGTTCTCGGCGCAACTCGACCACGCCGTGCTGGCCGGCGCGGACCTCGGCCGCGCGATCCTCAACTCCGCCACGCTCTACCAGACCGACCTGCGCGACGCGGACCTGGAGTTGGCCAGTCTGCGCTGGTGCACGCTGGGCAGTACGAGCATGCCGACGGTGCTGACCGGCGCGCGGATGTTCGGCTGCCAACTCGACGGCGCGAAGGGTGCCGTCGTCGGTCCGGTCCTCGTCGACGAGGGGACGTCGCGGTCACTCGGCGGTGTCGCGCTCGAGGCGTGGTTCGCGGGGCAGGGCGCGGCGGACGTCCGGGTGGTGGACTGACGCCCCTGCGGACGACTCAGGGCCGGTCCCAGTGGGGCCGGCCCTGTCGTTCGTGCTGCTCAGGCGAGCGGAGGATACGAGATTCGAACTCGTGAGGGTGTAAACCCAACACGCTTTCCAAGCGTGCGCCCTAGGCCTCTAGGCGAATCCTCCGCGAGCCAGGATACAGGCCGCCGTCGGGCGGGCCACCCCACCACCCCCTGAAGATCGACGGGCGGTCGGGTAGGCTTGGCGGCACCTCCCGTGCGGCGGTATCTCGTGAACCTCCCCAGGGCCGGAAGGCAGCAAGGATAAGCGAGCTCTGCCGGGTGCACGGGAGGCCTTTTTGTCTTCGGAGCCCCGCTCCGGGGCCTTGATCCACACAGGTCGGCGAGGTGGGGCTGTCCCGGGCAGTCGATACCGCCAGATCGGCGATGTGGAGTCGATCAACCCACGGCAGCGCGCGGCAACGCGGCGGCGGGGCGCGGCAGCCTCGGCCATTCGGCGGGGTGGGTGGTCACCCGCGCCCGACCGGCGCAGAATGGCTCGGTCGAGAGGAGGCGGGACGAGTGACGCTGGCGCTCTACCGCAAGTACCGGCCGCGTACCTTCGCTGAGGTCATCGGTCAGGAGCACGTCACCGAGCCGCTGTCGCAGGCGCTGCGTAGCGGCCGGCTCAACCACGCCTACCTCTTCTCCGGCCCTCGTGGCTGCGGCAAGACCACCAGCGCCCGGATCATGGCCCGCTCGCTCAACTGTGAGCAGGGCCCCACTCCCGAGCCGTGCGGCAAGTGTGCGTCCTGCCGCTCGCTTGCCACCGACGGTGCCGGCTCGATCGACGTGATCGAGATCGACGCGGCCAGCCACGGCGGTGTCGACGACGCCCGCGAGCTGCGCGAGCGTGCCTTCTTCGCACCGGCCAACAGCCGCTTCAAGATCTACATCATCGACGAGGCGCACATGGTCTCGACGCAGGGCTTCAACGCCCTGCTCAAGCTGGTCGAGGAGCCCCCGGAGTACGTCAAGTTCATCTTCGCCACCACCGAGCCGGAGAAGGTCCTCGGCACGATCCGGTCGCGGACCCACCACTACCCGTTCCGGCTGTTCCCGCCGAAGGTGGTCCGCCCGTACCTGGAGCAGCTCACCCAGGCCGAGGGCGTCGCCGTCGAGCCGGCGGTCTTCCCGCTGGTGGTGCGCGCCGGTGGCGGCAGCATGCGGGACAGCCTCTCCGTACTCGACCAGCTCATCGCCGGCGCTGGCGCGGAGGGGGTCAGCTACGCCCGGGCCGTCGCCCTGCTCGGGGTCACCGACTCCGCGCTGATCGACGAGATGTGCGACGCGCTGGCCGCCGGGGACGGCGCCGCCGCGTACGCCACCGTCGACCGGGTCGCCGAGGCCGGGCACGACATGCGCCGGTTCGCCTCCGACCTGCTGGAACGGCTGCGCGACCTGATCGTGATCCAGCAGGTGCCGGACGCCGCCGCGAAGGGGCTGATCGACGGCCCCGCCGACCAGATAGAGCGGATGGCCGCCCAGGCTTCGCAACTCGGCTCGGCCACGCTCTCCCGCTGCGCCGACATCGTGCACGACGGCCTGGTGGAGATGCGCGGCACCACAGCGCCCCGCCTGCTGCTGGAGCTGATCTGCGCCCGGATGCTGCTGCCCGGCGTGGACGACTCCACCGGCGGCCTGCTCCAGCGCCTGGAACGGATGGAACGTCGGCTCACAGTGAGCGGCACCGACGCGCCGTCGGCCGCCGCCGGCTTCTCGCCGACCACCAACCCGGGGGTACGCCCACAGCAGGCCTCTCCGGTTCCGGCTGCCGCCAACCCCGCACCCGCCAACGCCCCGACCTCCGCACCGCCGTGGGACGTCGACCCGGCCACGTCCCCGACCCGGAGCGCCGCTGCCCAGAGCGCTCCGATGTCCGGCGCTCCGATGTCCGGGGCTCCGACGTCGGGGGCTCCGGCGTCGGGCGTCCCGACCGCCGATTCGCCGATCCCGGTGTCGCCCGGCGCGTCGGCGACCAACGCCGGGCCGGCACACGCCTCCCCGGCTGCTCCCGGCGGTTCTGCTGCCCCCGGTTCGGCTGGCCCTGGTTCGGCCGGCCCCGCCTCGACCGGCCCTGGTTCCGGTGGTGGCTCGTCGGCGTCACGCCGTGCGGTGCCGCCGTCGGCGGTGCTCCCCGACCCGGCCACACCCGTACCGCCCCGACCGGGTGCGCCGGCCGCCGCGCTGGACGCGGTCACGGTCCGCCGCGTCTGGCCCGACGTGATCGGCAAGGTCAACCGGACCAACAAGCGGATCGCCGCCCTGATGCGCGACGCGGTGGTCCGCGAACTCGACGGCGACATGCTGGTGCTGACGGTGAAGTCCACCGTCCTGGCCAAGATGATGGCCGACCACTCGGCAGTGCTGACCGACGCGCTCTACGAGGAGTTGGGCGGGCGTTGGCAGATCCGGTGCGAGGTGGCCGGTGAGCGCGGCGGCGTGTCGCCGTCCGGCCCGCAGCGCTCGCAGCCCGCCGCTGCGGCCCGGCCCGCCGCGACGAACGCGACTGCCGCCGCCAGCCCGACGAGCGCCCCGCCGGGTCCGAGCGCAGCGCCGGACAGCGCGGCCGCTGCTCGACCGGCGACTGCCCCGGGTGCAGCGACGAACGCGGCTGACGGGACAGCGAGCGCGCCGACGTCATCGGTCGCCACTGGCCCGACCGGCGCAACGAACTCGGCCGCCGCCGTCGGCGCGCAGACCGGTGGTCAGTCCGGAGGCGTGGCCGTGCGTGGCGGCGACGGCTCCGGCGGTCCCGGTGCGCGTGGCGGAGACGGTGGCCACGGCGCGGGCCGGCAGGGTGGAACACCACCTGCGGCAGCGGCCGACGACGAGGACGACTGGCCGGAGGCGGCTCTCCCCGGCGGCGGTGCCCCCGTCGACGAGGCGAAGGACGACGAGGACTGGCCGGAGGCCGCCCGCCCCGGCGGCGCGTCGGCCGGACGCGATCCAGGCGTCGACTCCGCGTCGCTCGGTGAGGGCTCGGCACCCACCAGCGCGAACGGTTCCGGCGCGAACGGCACCGGGACCAACGGCGCTGGCGCGAACGGCTCCGGGCCGGGTGGCCCCGCAGGGGCGGCCGGTGGCGGTAAGCCGGGCGTGCCGGGCAACCCGACGCCAGCGGCCCGGCAGCCGGCGTCAGCCGGTGGCACACCGGTGAGCAGCGCCATCGCCGCGGCTCGCGCGGCGGCGGCGGGGCGCGGTGCGCGTACCGGAGCGGCGGCCCGGCCCGTCGCGGACGCCGAATGGGCGGGCGAGCCGCCCTACGACCCGGACTTCGACGGCCCGACGCGCGGCGGGCGGCCGGGCGGGGCGGCCCCGGCGGCCACCCCGGCCTACGAGGGGTTCGATCCGGGCGACGAGCCGTTGGACGAGGTCATCGACGAGAAGACCGCCCGGGAGTCCAGTGAGGAGCAGGCGGTACGACTGCTCCGCGAGACCTTCGGCGCCGAAAAGATCAACGAGGTCGACGCCCGCTAACCCCGGTCGATCATGGAGTTGTGGTGGGTGACAAGTCGCCCGCTACGGGTCTATCCGGGCACCACCACTCCATGATCGACGCGAGCGGGGGCGGGGGTTGGGGTTTCGGCTAGTAGGACGCCTAGGCAGCAGGCCCACAGTGGGAAGGGCAGTACGGCGACCCGTTCCATGCCGCCCACCCCGATCCCGACGCCCTGCTGGGCGAAGAACAGCACCGTCCCGACCAGCGCGATGATCGCGGCGGTGAGGGTGAGCCGTCGCCACCGGCCGAGCGTCGTGGTGCCCGGCGCGAAGCCGGCGAGGAGCAGACCGACGTTGCCCAGGCCCATGATCAGGAACGCGCCGAGGACGTGCAGGTTCTCATCGACGTCGGCCGGGTAGAGGGCGGCCAGGGCGTAACCGCCGGCAGCCAGCAGCAGGAGCGACTGGACCGAGCGCACCACCCCGCCGCGACCGAGGAACCGCCAGGTCAGCAGGATTCCGACGGCGAGCAGCACGGCGGTGGTGAGTGTCGCGGCGTTCATCAGCGGGTGCCAGGGCGAGCACACGTAGCGGGGTCGGCTGGTGTCCCAGATGCCGCAGTGGGCGTTGCCGAGGTCGCTGATGTTGTGGGTGGCCCAGCTGTAGGAGGGGTCGCGCCACCGCAGACCGGTGACCAGGTTGGCGACGAGGAAGATCGGTGCGGCCGCGACCCAGCACAGCGCGCCGACCCGGCCGGGGCGGCTGAGATTCATACCTGTGAGCAGACCAGGTGGGTGGTTCGTGGCGCACTACGGGCAGATGGTCGGTTCGGGGTAGTGCCAGCCGTACCTGGGAGGCCCGGCGTGGGCGGACGCACCGGGCGGGGCGGGGTCGGTCCCAGCGGATAGGCTGGGCGGCGGCCGAGCGAGACGAGTGCGAGAAGGAGCCATCCAGTGCGCCCAGGTGGACAGCCGAACATGCAGCAGATGCTGAAGCAGGCGCAGAAGATGCAGCAGCAGATCGCCGCCGCCCAGGCTGAGCTGGCCGAGGCCGAGCTGACCGGCACCGCCGGCGGTGGGCTGGTCACGGCGACCGTCTCCGGCTCCGGTGAGCTGAAGGCCATCAAGATCGACCCGAAGGCCGTCGACGCGGACGACGTGGAGACGCTTGAGGACCTGGTCGTCGCCGCCGTGCACAACGCCGCCGAGGCGGCCCGGGAGTTGACCGAGCGCAAGATGGGCCCGGTCGCCGGTGGCATGGGCGGCCTCGGCCTGCCCGGTTTCTGAGCCGGCAGATGTACGAAGGTGCCATCCAGGACCTGATCGACGAGCTGGGTCGGTTGCCGGGCGTGGGCCCGAAGAGCGCCCAGCGGATCGCGTTCCACGTCCTGTCGGCGGATCCGGCCGACGTCAACCGGCTGGCCGGCGCGTTGCGCAAGGTCAAGGAGCTGGTGCGGTTCTGCACGACCTGCTACAACGTGGCCGAGTCCGAGCAGTGCCGGATCTGCCGCGACCCGCGTCGCACCGACGAGGTGCTGTGTGTGGTGGAGGAGCCCAAGGACGTGGTGGCCATCGAGCGGACCGGTGAGTTCCGCGGTCGTTACCACGTGCTGGGTGGCGCGATCAATCCGTTGGAGGGGATCGGCCCGGACAATCTGCGCATCCGGGAGCTGCTGATCCGGCTCGGCGGTGGCGCGGTGCGGGAGTTGATCCTGGCCACGGACCCGAACACCGAGGGCGAGGCGACCGCCACCTACCTGGCGCTGATGGTGAAGCCGATGGGCATCTCGGTGACCCGGTTGGCCAGTGGGCTGCCGGTCGGCGGCGACCTGGAGTATGCCGACGAGATCACCCTCGGTCGGGCCTTCGAGGGCCGTCGCGCGGTCTGATCTCTGACGTGCAGCCGATGGCCGGCACCCGTGTGGGTGTCGGCCATCGCGTCGTCACTGCCCGGAATTGATCTGACACTTGATCCCTCATCGGGGCTGTTCGACGTAACAGTTTGGCATCGTGGGTGCAGATTGATCGGTTTGAGGGGCTGTTTACCTTCGAATCGAATGTCAACCGGCGCTTGAGGCACGATCCGATACCAACCGTCCACCTGACGGTTTCCGGGTGGACGTAACGAGAGCTATGGTCACCGCCATCGGTGACCCCTGTCACCACGTTGTCCGTACCCCCAAGGACGAGGTGAAGCACACATGCGTGCACCCAGGCCGAAGGTCGCGATCGCGGCCGTCGCGGTCGCGGCCCTCGCGGTAGCAGGCTGCGCCGAGAGCAACCGCGACGACAAATCCGGCGGTAGTAAGAAGGACACCCTCGTCTTCGGCGTCGCCGGAGACCCGAAGGTGCTCGACCCCAGCTTCGCCAGCGACGGTGAGTCGCTGCGCGTGGCGCGTCAGGTCTTCGAGACCCTGGTCCGTCCGGAGGAGGGTGGCACCAAGGTCACCCCCGGTCTGGCCGAGTCCTGGACCCCGGACGCCGCAGGCACCACCTGGACCTTCAAGCTCCGCTCGGGCGTGAAGTTCCACGACGGCACCGACTTCAACGCCGAGGCCGTCTGCGTCAACTTCAACCGCTGGTACAACGCCAAGGGCCTCATGCAGAGCCCGGACGTGACCGCGTACTGGCAGGACGTCATGGGCGGCTTCGCCAAGAACGAGGACGCTGAGCTGCCGCCGAGCCTCTTCAAGTCCTGCGCCGCCAAGGACGCCACCACTGTGGACCTGTCCTTCACTCGGGTCTCCAGCAAGATCCCGGCCGCGCTGATGCTCCCCTCGTTCTCCATCCACAGCCCGAAGGCGCTGCAGGAGTTCGACGCCAGCAACGTGGGCGGCACCGCCGAGGACATCAAGTACCCGGCGTACGCCACGGCGCACCCGACCGGCACCGGCCCGTTCAAGTTCAAGACCTGGGACGTCGCCAACAAGACGCTGACCCTGGAGCGCAACGAGGACTACGCCGGCCCCAAGGCCAAGCTGAAGAACCTCATCTTCAAGACGATCTCGGACGAGAACGCTCGCAAGCAGGCGCTGCGCTCCGGTGACATCCAGGGCTACGACCTGGTTGGCCCGGCCGACGTCGAGCCGCTGAAGAGCGAGGGCTTCAACATGCTCACTCGCCCGGCGTTCAACGTGCTCTACCTGGCGATCAACCAGAAGGGCAACCCGAAGCTCGCCGACATCCGGGTGCGGCAGGCCATCGCGTACGCCCTGAACCGTCAGCAGCTGGTCACCTCCAAGCTGCCGCCGGGCGCCAAGGTCGCCGACAACTTCATGCCGGACACCGTCGAGGGTTGGAACGGCGACGTCACGAAGTACACGTACGACCCGGCCAAGGCGAAGGCGCTGCTGGCCGAGGCGGGCGCGTCGAACCTGACGCTGAAGTTCCACTACCCGACCGAGGTCACCCGGCCGTACATGCCGAACCCGAAGGACATCTTCGAGTTGCTGTCGGCGGACCTGAAGGCCGTTGGCATCACCGTCGAGGCGATCCCGCTGAAGTGGAGCCCGGACTACCTCAACGCCACCACCTCGGGCAGCAAGCACGACATCCACTTCCTGGGCTGGACCGGTGACTACGGCGACGCCTACAACTTCATCGGCACCTTCTTCGACCGGCCGAAGGACGAGTGGGGCTTCAACAACCAGGCCCTGTTCGACCAGTTCAAGGACGCGGACAGCACCGCCGACATCGCGGCCCGGACCGAGAAGTACAAGGCCCTGAACAAGGCGGTCATGGACTTCCTGCCCGGTGTGCCGATCTCGCACTCGCCGCCGGCGATCGTGTTCGGCAAGGACGTGACCGGCGTCAAGGCGAGCCCGCTCACCGACGAGCGGTACGCGACCGCCGAGTTCAAGTAAGTCCTGATCTGACGCAGCAAGGAACGCGGGCGGGCGCTGTCGCACAGCGCCCGCCCGCAACCCTCCGCACCCCTTCGAGGCCGCCGTGTTCCGGTTCATCGTCAGACGCCTGCTTCAGCTGATACCCACGCTGTTCGGGCTCTCCCTCCTGCTCTTCATCTGGCTCCGCCGGCTCCCCGGCGGCCCCGAGACCGCCATCCTCGGCGAGCGCGGCACACCCGAGATGCGTGCTGCCATCCGCCGCAACATGGGGCTCGACGAGCCCATCCTGGTGCAGTACGGCCGTTTCGTTCGGCGGCTGATCCGGCTCGACCTGGGCACCTCGACCTCCACCAAGCGGGCGGTCACCACGGAGTTCATCGAGCGCTTCCCCGGCACCGTCGAGCTGACCATCACCGCGATGGTGATCGCGATCGGTGTCGGCATTCCGCTGGGTTACCTGGCCGCCCGTCGTCGCGGCCGTTTCCTGGACCACGCGTCCGTGGGCGGCTCGCTGATCGGCATCTGCATCCCGGTCTTCTTCCTGGGCTACGTGCTCAAGGCGATCTTCTCGGAGAACCTGCACTGGTTCCCGTCCAGCGGCCGGCAGGACCCGACGCTCGGGGCGACCCGGGTCACCAACTTCTTCGTCCTCGACGGGTTGATGACCCGTGAGTGGGACGCCGCGGCCGACGCCCTCTGGCATCTGGTGCTACCCAGCATCGCGCTGGCCAGCATCCCGCTGGCGATCATCGTCCGGATCACCCGGGCGAGTGTGCTGGAGGTGCTCAACGAGGACTTCGTACGCACCGCCGAGGCGAAGGGCCTGACCGAGCAGACGGTCCGTCGCCGGCACGTGCTGCGCAACGCGATGCTGCCGGTGGCCACCTCGATCGGTCTGCTCGCGGGTGGCCTGCTCTCCGGCGCCGTGCTGACCGAGACCGTCTTCGCCTTCAGTGGCATCGGAGCGTTCGTCGCCGAGGCCATCGGCCAGCGCGACTATCCGGTGCTGATGGGCTTCATTCTGATCATCGCGGTGGTGTACGTGCTGGTGAACCTGCTGGTCGACCTCTCCTACAGCTTCATCGACCCGAGGGTGAGGGTGCGATGACACTCAGCCCGGGTAAGAAGCGCGAAAAGATCGACCGGCTCTCCGAGCTGGCAGCCCGCGACGACGAGCGCGGCGTCAGCCTGTGGCAGGAGGCGTTCCGCCGGCTGCGCGGCAACCCGGCGGCGATCGTCGGAGCGGTCATCCTGGCGATCTTCCTGCTGGTCGCCGTGGTCGGCCCGTTCCTCGTGCCGTACGCGCCGACCGACACGATCGGCATCCGAGAGGGGCTGATCAAGCCGGGCGTCATCCCCGGCCCCACCGGCGAACACTGGTTCGGCTACGACCACCAGGGCCGGGACGAGTTCAGCCGGATGATCGTGGGCGCCCGGCAGACCCTGCTGGTCGGTGTGGTCTCCACCCTGATCGGTCTGGCCATCGGTGCGCTGATCGGTGGCATCTCGGGTGCGGCGGCCGGCCTCGGTGGCCGGTGGGGGCGGTGGATCGACACCACCCTGATGCGGTTCATCGACATGCTGCTGGCGATGCCGAGCCTGCTGCTGGCGGTGAGCATCGCCGCCCTGCTCGGGGCCAGCCTGACCACCGTGATGATCGCGGTCGGCGTGGTCTCGGTGCCGGTGTTCGCCCGGCTGCTGCGCGGCTCGATGATCTCCCAGGCCAACAGCGACTACGTGCTGGCGGCCACCTCGCTCGGTGTGAAGAAGTCGAAGATCGCGCTGACCCACGTGGTGCCGAACTCGCTCGCCCCGGTGATCGTGCAGGCCACGCTGACCCTGGCCACCGCGATCATCGAGGCGGCGGCGCTGTCGTTCCTCGGCCTGGGCAACCCGGACACCGCCGTACCGGAGTGGGGCGTCATGCTCGCCGACGCGCAGCAGTACCTCGGCATCCGGCCGTCGCTGGCGATCTACCCAGCCGTCGCGATCATCATCACCGCGCTCGGCTTCACCCTGCTCGGTGAGGCGATGCGTGAGGCCCTCGACCCGAAGCTGCGGAAGTAGGCCCCCATGGCACTGCTCGAAGTTGATGATCTCTCCGTCACGTTCGCCCGGCGCGGCCAGCGCGCCGTGCACGCCGTCGACGGGGTGTCCTTCTCGGTCGACGCCGGTGAGGTGGTCGGCCTGGTCGGCGAGTCCGGCTGTGGCAAGAGCGTCACCTCGCTGGCGATCATGGGCTTGCTGCCGAAGCAGCCGGGCCTGCGGGTCGGCGGCAAGGCCGTGTTCGACGGCACCGACCTGCTCCAGCTCGACGACCGGTCGCGGCGGGACATCCGTGGTCGGGACATCGCGATGATCTTCCAGGACCCGCTGTCCTCGCTGAACCCGGTGATCCCCATCGGGTTGCAGGTGACCGAGGTGCTGACCCGGCACCGGGGGATGAAGGGTGCGGCCGCGTCGAAGGAGGCGGCGGAGCTGCTGGACCGGGTCGGCATCCCCGACCCGAAGCGGCGGCTGAAGGAGTACCCGCACCAGCTCTCCGGTGGGATGCGCCAGCGTGCGCTCATCGCGATGGCGGTGGCCTGCCAGCCTCGGCTGCTGATCGCCGACGAGCCGACCACCGCGCTGGACGTCACCATCCAGGCTCAGATCCTGGAACTGCTCAAGGAACTGGTCCGGGACTCCGGCACCGCACTGCTGATGATCACGCACGATCTGGGTGTCGTGGCCGGCATGTGCGACACCGTCAACGTGCTCTACGGCGGCCGGGTGGTGGAGACGGCCCGCCGCCGTCCACTGTTCCGCCAGCCGCGCCACCCGTACACGGTGGGTCTGCTCGGCTCGGTGCCCCGCCTGGACGCCGGGCGGGGCGAGAAGCTCAACCCGATTCCCGGCTCGGTCCGTGACCTGCTGCCCTGGCCGGAGGGTTGTGCCTTCGCCCCGCGCTGCGCCCGGCGGACCGACGAGTGCGTGGGTGAGCCGCCGGAGTTGGTGCAGGCACACGACGGACGTAGCTACCGGTGCGTCAACCCGGAGCCGGTGCCCGGCACGGTGCCCGCCCCGCGCGAGGAGGAACCAGCGTGAATGACAACGACATCCTCGTCGAGGTACGCGACCTGAAGGTGCACTTCCCGATCAAGCGGGGTGTGCTCTTCGACCGGGTGGTCGGCCACGTGAAGGCCGTCGACGGGGTGGACCTCAGCATCCCGCGGGGCAAGACGTACGGCTTGGTCGGCGAGTCCGGCTGCGGTAAGTCGACGCTGGGTCGGGCGTTGCTCCAGCTCACCCCGCCGACCGCAGGCGAGGTCGAATTCGACGGCGTCGAGCTGACCACGCTGCCACCCGGCAAGCTGCGCAGCATGCGTCGTCGGATGCAGATGATCTTCCAGGATCCGATGTCCAGCCTCGACCCCCGGCAGAACGTCGAGTCGATCCTGACCGAGGGCATGCAGACCCACGGGATCGGTGCCGACCGGACCGACCGTCGCCGGATCATCGGCGAGACCCTGGACGCGGTGGGGCTGCCCCGTTGGGCGCTGTCCCGCTACCCGCACGAGTTCTCCGGCGGGCAGCGGCAACGCATCGGCATCGCCCGCGCGCTGGTGCTCGGGCCGGAGCTGATCGTCGCCGACGAGCCGGTCTCGGCGCTCGACGTCTCCATCCAGGCCCAGGTGGTCAACCTGCTCGACGAACTCCAGGACAGCCTCGGGCTGACCTACCTGGTGATCGCGCACGACCTCGCGGTGGTCCGGCACATCTCCGACACCGTCGGCGTCATGTACCTGGGCGCGTTGGTCGAGGAGGCGCCGAGCGACCGGCTCTACACCGAGCCGCTGCACCCGTACACCAGGGCGTTGATGTCCGCGGTGCCGGTGCCGGACCCGGACGTGGAGGACCGCCGGGAGCGGATCCTGCTCGCCGGTGACCTGCCGTCGCCGGCGAACCCGCCGTCCGGCTGCCGCTTCCACACCCGCTGCCCGTGGGCGCAGCCCACCCGCTGCGCGGACGAGCGACCCGTGCTGCGGGAGATCGGCGTCAGTCGGGTGGCCTGCCACTGGGCCGAGCAGATCGCCAGCGGCGAGCTACGCCCGCACGGGGTCAGTGCGCAGGTCGTCCGCCCCGAGGGCGAGGGGGACTCGCCGGCCGTGGTCTCCGCACCCACCGAGCCCGGCTCGTACGTCTGACGCGGCCGCCGGCCGGTCTGCGTGTGGCTGGCACGGCGCGGCCAGCCGCGACCGCCCTGTTGGGCGATGTACCTGTGGGTCATAGATGTGACTCACAGGTACATCGCTGTCCGGGTCGTCGAGCGGGCCGGCCGTGCACCGCGTCGGCGGGCGCTCGGTCAGCCTTCGGGACGGTGCAGCAGGCCCACCGCGACGCCGTGCACCGCGTCCAGGCCCGCCGCGTCGGCCAGCGCCACCGACGTGCCGGTCACCGCGTACCACTCGTCCGCGTCCTTGTACTGCACCCGCAGGGTGACCTTGCCGTCGGCGTACTCGGTGCGCAGGGTCAGGTCGCCGGTGACGACACCGACCTCGTCGGTCATCACCCCGCCGGGGCCGGGCACGATGTCGGAGGTACGGCTCTGCGGGGCGGTCGCACCGCCGGAATCCGCGACCATGCCGGCACCCGGGACAGCGGCGGGAGTCTCGGCGGTGCCGTCCGCGGTCATCCCGGCGGCGGCCGGGCCGCTCTCCTCGTTGGCCGTCACGACTCGTTTCCCACTGTGCAGCCCTCCAGCATGTCGGTCAGTGCAGCCTTCTCGGCGCTGGTCACCGTCAGCCGCCAGTAGTGCTTGACCGTCACCCAACTCTCGGCGTACTTGCACCAGTACTCGCGGTTCGCCGGCTTCCACTGGGACGGGTCCTGGTCACCCTTTGCCCGGTTGGAGGACGCGGAAACCGCGATGAGCTGCGGACGTGTGGTGTCGTTGGCGAAGTCGCCGCGCTTCTGGTCGTCCCACTCGTCGGCGCCCGAGCGCCACGCGTTGGCCAACGGCACCATGTGGTCGATGTCCACGTCGGAAGGATCGGCGGCGCTACGGCCGTCGTACACACTCTCCCAGCGCCCGCCGACCACGTTGCAGCCGGAGAGCTTCACGTCCTTACCGTCGCGCTGGAGGATGCTGTCCCGCACGTCGCAATTCTTGCCGGTGTCCCGCCAGTGCGGGAAGTGGTCTCTGCTGTAGCCCTTCATCGAGCCGGCAGTGGCCACGGTGAGCTGGCCGAGTTGCTGCACGGCGTTGCCGCCGTCGCTCGGCGGCTGAGCGCCCGGCTCGTCCTGCGGGACGCAACCGGCAACGCCGAGCGCCAGCGCCGCGGCGAGCACGGCCACCGCCGCTCGCGGTCCTGATGTGGTACGCACAGACGACACCTCTCCAGCTTGCGGTCTCCCGGCGATTGCGCACAGTACCCGGGCAAGGTTTTGGCATTTCGTGGCGTCTCCCACATGATGCAGGGCACATTGGTGGGATGACCGCACCCGTACCGGCGCCTGCCCTCCGGATGGGCACCGCCGCCGGCCGGGGCACGCTGCTCGCCGCCGTGCTCGCCTCTGGCATGGTCTTCCTCGATACGACTGTCGTCAACGTGGCGCTGCCGAAGCTCGGGCAGGACCTCGGCGCGAACGTGTCCGATCTTCAGTGGACCATCAACGGCTACCTGCTGATGCTGGCGGCGTTCGTGCTGCTCGGCGGTGCCCTCGGGGACCGCTTCGGTCGACGACGCGTCTTCCTGATCGGCGTGGTCTGGTTCACCGTCGCGTCCGTGCTCTGCGGCCTGGCCCAGGGCACCGGTTGGCTGATCGCGGCCCGGTTCCTCCAGGGTGCCGGCGGCGCACTGCTCACGCCCGGATCGCTGTCCGTGCTCCAGGCGAGCTTCCACCCGGACGACCGGGGCCGGGCGATCGGCGCGTGGGCCGGGCTGTCCGGGGTGTCGACCGCGCTCGGCCCGTTCATCGGTGGCTGGCTGATCGACGCGCTCTCCTGGCGCTGGATCTTCTTCCTCAACCTGCCGCTCGCCGTCCTGGTGGTGCTGGCCACGGTGCGCTGGGTGCCGGAGAGCCGGGACGAGAGCGCCTCCCGCACCGCGGGGCCCGGGCGGACCCGACGGCGGTTCGACGTGGCGGGAGCCCTGCTCGGAGCACTCGCGCTCGCCGGCGTCACGTACGCCCTGATCGACGTGCCGGCGCGCGGCTACGACTCGGCGCCGGTACTGATCGCGGCGCTGGTCGGGGTGCTGTCGGCGGTGGCCTTCATCCTGCTCGAACGGCGGCGCGGCGATGCCGCGATGCTCCCCACCGGGCTGTTCTCCAGCCGGCTCTTCTCGGTGCTGAACATCTTCACCGTGGTCGTCTACGCGGCGCTCACCGGCTTCACCTTCTTCTTCGCGGTCTACCTGCAGAACGTGGTCGGGTGGTCGGCCTTCCGCACCGGCATCGCACTCCTGCCGATGACCCTGCTGCTGTTGGTCGGGTCGGCCCGCTCGGGAGCGTTGTCGGCGCGGATCGGCCCCCGGCTGCCGTTGAGCATCGGCCCGGTGGTGGCCGCGGTCGGTCTGTTGCTGCTACGCGGCGTCGGACCGGGCGCGTCGTACTGGACGGATGTGCTGCCCGGGGTGCTGCTCTTCGGTGTCGGGCTGACCCTGGTCGTGGCACCGCTGACCGCGTCGGTGCTGGCCGCCGTGCAGGACCGCTTCTCGGGCGTGGCCAGCGGCTTCAACAACGCCGCGTCCCGGGCCGGTGGCCTGCTCGCGGTGGCGGCGTTGCCGCTGCTGGTCGGCCTCTCCGGCGGCGGGTACGAGCAGAAGGGCGAACTGACCGACGCGTTCCGCGGCGCGATGGAGTGGTGCGCCGGCCTGCTCGTGGCCGGCGCGATCCTGGCCCTCGTGCTGGTCCACCGGCCGCCCCGGGCGGCCCCGCCGTCCCAGCCCTGCCACTCGATGCCCGCCGCGACACCCCCGAAGTAAGGAAGGGCACCTTATTAACGCCCCGCGTTAATAAGGTGCCCTTCCTTACAGCTAATGGTGGGCGCGGTTGACGGCGCTGGTGACCGCCTTGATCGAGGCGGTGACGATGTTGGCGTCGGTACCGACACCCCAGACCGTCCGCCCGTCGACCTCACACTCGACGTACGCGGCGGCCTGCGCGTCCCCACCGGAGGAGAGCGCGTGCTCGTGGTAGTCGAGCACCCGTACGCCCACCCCGACCGTGTGCAGCGCGTTGACGTACGCGTCGATCGGACCGTTGCCGACGGCGGCGAGTGAGCGCTGCTCGGAACCCACGCCGACCTGGGCCTCGATCTCGACCTTGCCGTCCGCCGTGCCGATGGTGTAGCCGGCCAACCGGACCGCCGGGTCGGGCTGGTGGTCGAGCAGGTAGTGCGTCGCGAAGATCTCCCACATGGCGCCCGGGTCGACCTCGCCACCGTCGTGGTCGGTGACCTGCTGCACCACCGCGGAGAATTCGATCTGCAGCCGCCGGGGCAGGTCCAGTTGGTGCTCGCTCTTCATGATGTACGCGACGCCGCCCTTGCCGGACTGCGAGTTGACCCGGATGACCGCCTCGTAGGTGCGGCCCAGGTCCTTCGGGTCGATCGGCAGGTACGGTACGGCCCAGGTGTGCTCGTCCACCGGCACCCCGGCGGCCTTCGCGTCGGCGGTCAGGGCGTCGAAGCCCTTCTTGATGGCGTCCTGGTGGGAGCCGGAGAAGGCGGTGTAGACCAGGTCGCCCGCGTACGGGTGGCGCTCGTGCACCGGCAGCTGGTTGCAGTATTCGACCGCCCGCCGGATCTCGTCGATGTTCGAGAAGTCGATCATCGGGTCGATGCCCTGGGAGAACAGGTTGAGCCCCAGCGTCACCAGGTCCACGTTGCCGGTGCGCTCGCCGTTGCCGAACAGGCAGCCCTCGATGCGGTCCGCACCGGCGAGCAGGCCCAGCTCGGCGGCGGCCACGCCGGTGCCCCGGTCGTTGTGCGGGTGCAGGCTCAGCACCACGCTGTCCCGGCGCGGCAGGTGCCGGTGCATCCACTCGATCGAGTCGGCGTACACGTTCGGGGTGGCCATCTCCACGGTGGCCGGCAGGTTGATGATCAGCGGACGGTCGGGCGTCGGGTCGATCACGTCGATCACCCGGGAGCAGACCTCCAGCGCGTACTCCAGCTCGGTGCCCGTGTACGACTCGGGGGAGTACTCGTAGAAGATGTCGGTGTCCGGGGTGTGGATCTCCGCGTACTTCTGGCAGAGCCGCGCACCGGTGGTGGCGATGTCGGCGATGCCGTCCTTGTCCAGGCCGAAGACCACCCTTCGCTGGAGGGTGGAGGTCGAGTTGTAGAAGTGCACGATGGCCCGCTTCGCGCCGCGCAGCGACTCGAACGTCCGGTCGATCAGGTGCTCCCGGCACTGGGTGAGCACCTGGATGGTGACGTCCTCGGGGATCATGTCCTGTTCGATGAGCTGCCGGACGAAGTCGAAGTCGGTCTGACTGGCCGACGGGAATCCGACCTCGATCTCCTTGTAGCCCATCTGCACCAGCAGTTGGAACATCCGGCGCTTGCGCTCCGGCGACATCGGGTCGATCAGGGCCTGGTTGCCGTCGCGGAGATCCACCGCGCACCACCGTGGGGCCGCGTCGACCTGCCGGGTGGGCCAGGTGCGATCGGGCAGCTTGACCCGGAACTGCTCCTGGTAGGGCTGGTAGCGGTGGTACGGCATCCGGCTCGGGCGTTGCCGAGCGAACGGATTGGACTCGGCGTCGGTGACAGGTTGAGCCATTTCAGAGTGCTCCCTGGAACATGTGGCGTCAGCAGATCGGAAGGTGTCGGCGAGATGCCGGGCGACGATGCGCGGCGGTGCCGAGAGGAGGTTCGGATGTGCTGGACGGCGCGATGCGACTCCGCGACGAGGTGCCGGCCGGTCAGGCCTCGTCGCGGCGGCTAAGGAGGAGAAGCGCCCGCCACATGACCAGGTCACCCTACGTGATGGAACGGGGGGTGGAAAGGTAGGTCCGGACTATGGGATCGACGTCATGGCCGGCTCCGGGGCCTGGCAACCCAGCCTCGGCGTCCGGCCGGCCCAGGCCACCGCGGGCACGATCGCCGCTGCCATCAGCACAAAGATCGCTGCCGTCGGTAACCAACCCCAGCCGCCGGTGGTCACGCCGAGCGCGGTCAACCCCGCCGGGGCGATCAGGTACTGCACCTGCTCGCCGAGCCGCAGCGCCCCGACGTACGCACCGCGTTGGTCGTCCGGCGGAAGGGTGGCGGTGAGCCCCCAGGCGCCCGCCGACTGGATCAGCTCGGCCAGGATCAGCAGCGTCGCGGCGGCCACCAGCACCGCGACGGTGAGCGGGCCCCGGGTGATCCCGGAGATCGGCAGGACCAGGCAGGCCATGGCGATCAGCAGGCCCCCGCGACGGGAGGCCCGCGCCGCGCCCGCGGCGGTGTCGGCGCCCCGGCTGACGCGTACCTGGAGCAGCACGATCAGGACCGTGTTGAGCAGCACCAGAGCGGCGATCACGGTCTTCGGGGCGTCGGTGTGGGTGAGGATCCAGAGCGGCATGACCGTCAGGTAGAGCACCCCGTGCGCGGTGAGCAGCCCGGACAGCAGGGACACCGCCATGAACGGCCGGTCCCGCAGGACGGCGAGCCGACCCATCGGCTCCGCCGGCCGGCTCACCTGCGGCAGCCGGGGCAGTCGCCGCACGAACAGGGCCGTCACCAGGATCACCGCCGCGATGAACCAGACCATCGCGCGGTACGCCTCGATCGTGTCCACCGCCAGCACCAGGCCGCTGATCACCGCACCCAGCCCGAAGCCGACGTTCAACGACGAACGCTGGTACGCCATCGCGGTGACCCGTTCGGCCGGCGGGAGCGCGTTGATCGAGTAGACCTGGCGGGCCACGCCGGTCGACGCGTCCACCGCCGCCAGCGCCACCACCACGGCGAGGAAGCTCGCGAAGCCGCCCACGAACGGGTACGACGCGAAGAGCGCCGCGTCCAGCACCAGCCCGACCACCCAGACCCGCTGTGGCCCGTACCGGTCGGTGAGCCCGCCCAGCGGCACCGTGCCGAGCAGCGACACCCCCGCCGCGACGGACAGGCCCAGCCCGACCTGGGCGGCGCTGAGCCCCAGCGCCCGGGTGAAGAAGACGGCGCTGCCGGCGTGGAACAGGCCACTGCCGACGGCGTAGACCATGGCCTGCACGGCCAGCGCGCGGGTCAACCCGGCCGGCGGTACGACGTTTGCCACAGCGGTACGGATGGTGTCTCTGGCCCCCATGACCGGGAAGTGAACCGGGCCCCCACGACATCGGTCGAGCCTTTTAGGCTGGGCCGAATCCTGCTCCCGGGGGAGGACGCTTGTCCGAGTTGCGGTTCAGCCTCGCCGACGTGGCGGGCGTCCGGCTCGCGGTGTCACCGGTCAACGAGACGGTCATGAGCATGTGGGCGGTGGCCAGTCCGCTGCGCTACCCGGTGCACCTGCCCTGGATCGGCCGGGCCCGGGTGACCCTGAGCCGCCCCGAGATCGCCGCCCGGGTGCGACCGCTGACGGAGTTGACCTGGCGGGGTTGCCCGTTGCCCGACTTCCTCACCCCGGCGGCCCGACCGAACGTGGAGATGGCTGACCAACTCGACCAGATCGCCGCGACGCCGCCGGCCGTGGTGGTCCGGGATCTGCTGTCGACAACCCCGCGCCGTCCGCTGAGCCCGTTCGGGCAGGCGCTGCTCGCCGACCCGCGGGGGCTGCTGCCGCAGCTCGTCGACGCGGTGCGGGTCTGGTACGACGAGGCGATCGCCCCGGACTGGCCACGGATGCGGGCGCTGCTCGACGCGGACGTGGCGTACCGGGCCGCACAGCTCGCCGAGAACGGCGCCGGTCGGTTCTTCGAACAGCTCAACCCGAGCCTGCGCTGGCTCGGTGACCGGGTGGTCAGCGACGACCCGTTCGAGCGGGACTTCGACCTCCGGGGCCGTGGGTTGGCGCTGAACCCGACGGTGTTCACCGAACGGCGGGTGCTGTGGAACCTGCTGGAGGACTCGCTGCCGGCCGCCGCGTACCCGGTCCGGGCGGTCGGAACGCTGTGGGAGGCGACCGGGGCGCCGCCCGGAGACCCGCTGGCTCGGGTGGTCGGCCCCGGCCGCGCCGCGCTGCTGCATCTGCTCGACACGCCGTCGACGACCACCGACCTGGCCCGACTCACCGGGATGTCCGCCGGGAACGTCTCCCAGCACCTGGCCGCGCTGCACGCCGCCGGCCTGACCTCACGGACCCGGCAGGGTCGGCACGTCCTCTACCGCAACACCGACGCCGCGAGAGTCCTGCTCCGGGCCAGTCAGGGTGGGTGATCAGGCGAGCAGCAGGTCGGCGAGCGGGCGGCGGCGGCGCAGGCCGATCTCCCGGGCGCGCAGGTCGGCCGGGAGGGCGAACGGGTCCCCGAGCCGGCCGACGGCGGCGACCACCAGTGGGCGGACGTCGCCGGGCAGGTCGAGTTCGGTGGCGAGGCCGGTCTGGTCGAAGTGGGTGAGCTGGCGCACGTGCAGGCCGAGCGCGGTGGCCTGCAACGTCAGGTGGGCCATCGCCTGACCCAGGTCGTACGCGGCCCGCTCGGCGTCGTCACCGGTGTGCGCGCCGACCACGAGGGTCGCGGCGTGCCGGGCCCAGCACTGGTCGTCGCCCGGGAGGCTGATCATGATCCGCTTCCAGATCTCGTCGTCCCGGTGGCCGATGGCGAACCGCCACGGCTGCCCGTTGTCCGCCGACGGTGCCCAGCGCGCGGCCTCCAGCAGCGAGGTCGCCTCGTCCGTTGTCAGTTCGGCGCTCGGGTCGAAGGCCCGGGGGCTCCAGCGGAAGGCGAGCAGCGGAGTCAGGTCAGCCATGACGGGAATCGTCCTGTATGGGTGATTCGCCGGTCAGGTCGGGTTGGGGAAATGTGGGCAAACGCACCCGTAACGGTATGAAGATCAGGGCGTTCCCGCGCCCGGGCTGTCCGTCGGATCAGGAGTCGGCGGCGCTGCGGTGTCCAGTGGTTCCCGGTCGACCACCACCGGGCCGGCGAGCTGCACGGTGGCCGGAGCCGGGCCGGGCGGGGCGGCCAACCGCAACGTCCCCGACCCGGTCCGGACGCCGGTCGGTGTGCCGTCCCGGTCGTAGCAGTAGATGCCCACGTCCAGCGGGGCGTTCAGCGACGCCGAGGTGGAGTCCACCGAGTAACAGGTGCCGGCCAGGCCCTCGGGCGTCTCGGCCGGGGCCACCGCCAACGGCGCGCGTCGGTCGGTGAGCACGTCCAACCAGTCGGTGAGCGGATGGTGCAGGCGGGGGTCCGACCGGCGCGGGATCGTGTCGTCGCGCTCACCGAGCCGTACGCAGCTCGACGACTCCGGTCTGCCGGCAGACGGCAGAGCGCACTGGAACAGCCCGTCGGGCGTGGCGGCCATCGAGACGTCAACGGTGCCACCCCACGCGCCGCCCGGGACGTCGACCCGCCAACTGCCGTCGTTCGCGCTGGTGAACACGATGGTGCGGTCCGGCTGGCCGGCCCGGCTGTAGACGTACTGCGCCACCATGTGGCGGTCCTGGGCGGCTGCGGCCAGGGCGGCCAGCTCGTCCCGGGCGGCGTCCACCTCGACCGGCCCCGGGCCGGTCGGCGTCGGGGTCGGGGTCGGCGGCGTGCTGGTGCAGGCGACCAGGAGTGTCGGCAGGGCGAGCACGAGCGGCCCGAGCACGCGGCCGGCCGAGCGGATGAGGTCGGGCACCGGCCCATTCTGGTGGCTGCGGGCGATCGGTGGGGGTTGGCAGGTACCAGGCTCGGTCCGGCGTGTCGGACGGGCTCGTGTTTGCGTACCCCCGGAGCTGGTGAGGAGCGGTCCGGCCGCACCCGTGCGGGCCGGATGGTGGGATCACCTGACCCGCCGTCGTTACCCGCCGGATACCCTCAAGGGGTTTGACACGCGCCGCCGGCCCCGGTTCCGGCGGCGTCGGCACGCTCAGGGTCGCTGGGAGGGAGTGCACGTCGTGGCACTCGTGGTGCAGAAGTACGGCGGGTCGTCCGTCGCCAACGCCGAGCGGATCAAGCGGGTGGCCGAGCGCATCGTCGCCGCCCGCAAGGCCGGCGACGACGTGGTGGTGGTGGTCTCCGCGATGGGGGACACCACCGACGAGCTGCTCGACCTGGCCAACCAGGTCAGCCCCCTGCCGCCGGGCCGCGAGCTGGACATGCTGCTCACCGCCGGCGAGCGGATCTCCATGGCGCTGCTCGCCATGGCGATCCACAACCTGGGGTACGAAGCACGCTCGTTCACCGGCTCGCAGGCCGGCGTGATCACCACCTCGGTGCACGGCCGCGCGCGGATCATCGACGTCACGCCAGGGCGGCTCAAGGGCGCGCTCGACGAGGGGTCGGTGGTCATCGTGGCCGGCTTCCAGGGCGTCTCGCAGGACACGAAGGATGTCACCACCCTGGGCCGGGGCGGGTCGGACACCACCGCCGTGGCGCTCGCCGCCGCCCTGCACGCCGACGTCTGCGAGATCTACACCGACGTGGACGGCATCTTCACGGCCGACCCTCGGATCGTGCCCAACGCCCGGCACATCCAGCACATCACCTATGAGGAGACGCTGGAGCTGGCCGCCTGCGGTGCGAAGGTTCTGCACCTACGTAGCGTGGAATACGCCCGCCGGGCGGGGTTGCCGATCCACGTCCGTTCGTCATACTCGACCAACACCGGCACGATGGTCACCGGATCGATGGAGGACCTTTCCGTGGAGCAGGCACTGATCACCGGGGTCGCGCACGACCGCAGCGAAGCCAAGATCACGATTGTCGGGGTGCCCGACGAGCCGGGTGCCGCCGCGCGGATCTTCGACACCGTCGCCGGCGCCGAGATCAACATCGACATGATCGTGCAGAACGTCTCCACCGAGGGCACCGGTCGCACGGACATCTCGTTCACCCTGCCCAAGGCCGACGGCCCGACCGCGATGGCCGCGCTCAGCAAGATCCAGGAGCCGGTCAAGTTCAAGGGCCTGCTCTACGACGACCACGTCGGCAAGGTCTCGCTGATCGGTGCCGGCATGCGTTCGCACCCCGGTGTCGCCGCAGGCTTCTTCGCCGCGCTCGGCGCTGCCGGCGTCAACATCGAGATGATCTCCACCTCCGAGATCCGGGTCTCCGTGGTCTGCCGGGACACCGACCTCGACGCCGCCGTCCGCGCCATCCACGACGCGTTCGAGCTGGGCGGCGACACCGAAGCCGTGGTCTACGCGGGGACGGGTAGGTAGCGCCGATGACGGCGCTGCCCACCCTCGCCGTGGTCGGAGCGACCGGTGCCGTCGGCACCGTGATGTGCGAACTGCTCACCGGACGACGCAACGTCTGGGGTGAGATCCGACTGCTCGCCTCCGAGCGTTCGGTCGGGCGACGGGTGCGCTGCCGAGGCGAGGACCTGGTCGTCCAGGCGCTGACCCCCGAGGCGTTCGACGGGGTCGACGTGGCGATGTTCGACGTGCCCGACGAGGTCTCCGCCGAGTGGGCGCCGATCGCCGTCTCCCGAGGCGCGATCGCCGTCGACAACTCCGGCGCGTTCCGGATGGACCGGGACGTCCCGCTGGTCGTTCCGGAGATCAACCCCGAACAGGTCCGCAACCGACCCCGGGGCATCATCGCCAACGCCAACTGCACCACCCTCGCGATGATCGTCGCGGTCGCGCCGCTGCACCGTGAGTACGGCCTACGGGAGTTGGTGCTCGCCTCCTACCAGGCGGTCTCCGGGGCGGGTAAATCCGGTGTGGACATCCTGCACGACCAGCTCAGCAAGGTCGCCGGTGATCGGGCGCTCGGCTCCCGCACCGGTGACGTCCGGCAGGCGGTCGGCGACGACCTCGGCCCGTTCCCGGCCCCGATCGCGCTCAACGTGGTGCCCTGGGCCGGCTCCCCGGCCGACGCCGGTTGGTCGTCGGAGGAGATGAAGATCCGCAACGAGTCGCGGAAGATCCTCGGCCTGCCCGACCTCAAGGTGTCCGCCACCTGCGTCCGGGTGCCGGTGGTCACCGCGCACTCGGTGGCCGTGCACGCGGTGTTCGCCAGCGAGGTGGACGCCGAAGGCGCCCGGGAGGCGCTGCGCAACGCACCCGGAGTGATCCTGGTCGACGATCCCGCGGCCGGAGAGTTCCCGATGCCGATCGACGCCGTCGGCACCGACCCGTCCTGGGTCGGCCGGATCCGCCGCGCCCTGGACGACCCCCGCGCCCTCGACTTCTTCGTCACCGGCGACAACCTGCGCAAGGGGGCGGCCCTCAACACGGCCCAGATCGCCGAACTCCTCGCCAAGGAGCTCCGCACGTCCTGAGGGCCGGGGTGGTCGCGGTCGATCATGGACTTGTGGTGGGCGTTTTGACCCCGCAAAGGGTGAACGTCCCCACCACAACTCCATGATCGACGGTGGTTGCGGGCGGGGCTAGGCAGCGGACAGGCGTACGCCGTCGCGGCCCTGGCGCTTCACCGCGTAGAGGGCCTGGTCGGCCCTTCGCAGGGTGCGGTCGGGGGTTTCGCCGGGGCGGGGCAGCGCGACGCCCACACTGATCGTGCGGCCGATGCGTCGGGCCGCCTCGGCCAACCGCTCGGCGATCCGGACCGCCTCCTCGGGGCGGCTCACCTCGATCACCGCGACGAACTCGTCGCCGCCGATCCGGTACAGCTCGTCGCCGTGGCGTAGCGCGCCCTCCAACGCCCGGGCCAACCCGACCAGCACCCGGTCGCCGGCCTGGTGGCCGTACGTGTCGTTGACGGTCTTGAAGCCGTCGACGTCGATCGCCAGCAGGGCCGTACGCCCTGGGGTGGCCGTCGCGATCCGCTGCCCGAACGGGCCGGTGTGCCGCAACCCGGTGAGCGGGTCGGAGCTGGCCTGCTCCCGCAGTCGGGCCAGCGTGCGCAGCCGGTCCAGGCTCGTCCAGGCCTGCCCGGCGAGCAGCTCCATCAGGCTGACCGTGGTCGGGTCCGGGCGCAGTGCGCGTTCGTCCGCGACCAGCAGCACCCCACCGACCTCCGGGGGCCCCACCGGAACGGCGACCAGCGTGCGCACCCCGGCCCGGGTCAGCGGACGATAGTCCTCGGTCGGGGGATGGCCCGCCTCGCCCAGCGTGTACCCAGCTCCGTACCGGTGTGCCCGCTCGACCATCCGGTCCAGCGCGGCCGGACCCGACTCGGTCAACTCGGCCCGAATCCGGATCTCCAGATCGCCCGGCGTTGCCGGTGCCGGGCCGAACTGACCCGCCATCAGCAGCACCGCGGTGGAGAGGGCGGAGACCTCACGCGCGGCGCACGCCGCCACGCCCAACACGTCCGCCTCGGTGGGCGCGGTGGAGAGCGCGGCCGCGTGCCGGAGCAGCTTCTCGCTGCGGCTCTCCTCCGGTGGCCCGCCGAGGGCGGCGATCCGCGCACCGAGCCGGTCGGCCACCTGCTGTGCCGTCTCCCGCCACGGCTCCAGCTCGACCGGCTCACCCCACTGCAGGTCGAGGACGCCGATCGGCCGACCCGCCGGGTCCAGCACCGGTACGCACAGCTCGGCCGTCACGTCCGGGCGTACCGGAAGGTAGTCCGGATCGACCGTGACGTCCGGGACGGCCGCGGGGGCGCCGGTGGCGTACACCCGGCCGACGATGCCGGTTCGCGCCGGCACGGTGGCGAAGACCTGCCAGGCCCCGGTCGCCGCGACGCAGCGCAGACGGTCGTGTGTCGCGAGCAGCACGGAGATGGTTGCCGGGGTGTGGCGGGACAGCGCGGTGACCGTCCACCGACAGGCTTCCGGCGTACTCGACGCCATCGGCAGGCGGACGGTGACGTCACGGATGACTCGCTGATGATCCACTCGCACGTCGTTCCAGGTAGGGGAGGAGCCCGGCCGGCGCCGAGCCGCGCGATCAAGCGTACTCACGACTGTGCGAAACCGACCTTATTCGTACGCATGTGCTATCCACAGGCTGTGGACGCGGCCTGTGGGCAGCGGGCACCGCGAACCAGCGCCCGGCGATAGCGTGAGAACCCCGGCGCCGAGGAGACGATCCGTGATCATCGCTCAGCTCAGTGACCCACACCTGACCACCGGCCTGCTCGCCGCCGCACCGGCCGCGGGGCTGGACCGTGCGCTCGGCCGGGTGCTCGCGTTGCGCCCACGACCGGACTGCGTGGTGATCACCGGCGACCTGGTCGACCACGGGCGACCCGACGAGTACGCGGCTCTGCGCGAGCTGATCGGCCGGTTCCCCTTGCCGGTGCACCTGGTCCCCGGCAACCACGACGACCGGGAGTCGCTGCTCGACGCGTTCGGGGGCACCCCCTGGCTCGGCGGCGGCTTCTCTGCCTACTACCACGTCGACCACGAGGCGGCGTCGATAGTGGTGCTCGACTCGCTCATTCCCGGCAGCAGCAGCGGCCAGCTCGGTGCGGAGCAGCTCGGCTGGCTCGACGGGGTGCTGGCCGGTCGGCCCGACACGCCCGCCGTGATCTTCCTGCACCATCCCCCGGTCGCGGTCGGCATCCCCGCGGCCGACACGCTCCGGCTCGCCGACGGTGAGGCGCTGGCCGAGGTGATCGGCCGGCACCGGCACGTCGTCCGGGTCGCCGCTGGGCACCTGCACCGCCCGGTCACCACGGCGTACGGGGGCACCGTGCTCACCGTCGCCCCCAGCACCTGGAAGCAGAGCACGCTCACCATGAGCGCCGACGAGCAGATCGGTTGGGTCGACGAACCGACCGCCTTCCTGCTGCACCTGGTGGAGGCGGGCGGCTGCGTGACGCACACCGTGCAGGTGAGCCATTCCGCCGGCCAGACCTGCGGCTTCTGAGGGCACCCGCCGTGCAGGTCTGGTACGTCGCGTACGGCTCGAACATGCACGCCGCCCGGCTGGGCTGGTACATCGGCGGCGGCTGCCCGCCCGGCGGAATGCGGACGTACCCGGGATGCCGGGACCGACGCCCACCGAGCCGGTCGGTGCCGGTGTCGCTGCCCGGCGGCATCTACTTCGCCGGTGAGTCCGGCGCCTGGACCGGAGGAATGGCCTTCTACGACCCGCACCTGCCGGGGGAGGCCGCCGCCCGCGGCTACCTGGTGACGCTGGAGCAGTTCACCGACATCGCGGCACAGGAGATGTACCGCCCAGCGGGCGAGACCGACGACCTGGCCCGGACGACCGGTGTGGCCATCGAGGCCGCCATCGCCGACGGACGGGCGACGCTCGGCCCCGGACGGTACGAGACGCTGGTCTGCCCGGGCAGTCACAGCGGCGTCCCGATGCTCACCTTCACCGCACCCGAGGGAGCGTCCGGTGTGCGGTGCCGGCCACCCGCGCCGACCTACCTCGGCATGATCGCCCGTGGCCTGCGCGAGTCGCACGGCTGGCCAGCCGAACGAATCGCCGGCTATCTGGCAGTCCGGCCCGGCGTGGCGGACGCCTGGCCACCCGACGCCGTCGCTGCCCTGGTCACCGAGGCCCTGGTCGAGCGCTGACTCCCGCACGCCGGCCCCGGGCGCTGGGCCGCTCCCGCACGCCGGCCCCGGGCGCTGGGCCGCTCCCGCACGCCGGCCCCGGGCGCTGGGCCGCTTCGTCGCGCCGATTTTCCCGGCGTTGAGCTGCTGCCTCTGGCTGGTCCGGGGCGTTGGGCCGCTCCCGCACGCCGGTCAGGCGCGTCGGCCGTCAACCGAGCAGAAATTCACGCAGCGCGGGGGCGAGCGTCGTCGGCGGCACCTCGTGGTTGCCGCCGTCGAGGCTGACGGACCGCCCGCCAGGAACCGCCTCGGCCGCGGCCCGGCTGCCGTCCCGTAGCCACTGTGGACTCCCGGTGCTGTCCACCGCGAGGGTCGGCGCGGTGATCGTCGACAGCCGGTCGGCGGGCAGTCGCCCGCCCGCCGTGATCACCGCGTCGTACGGCAGGGTGTGCGCGATCGCGGTCAGTCCGCCCCACATCGGTTGCGCCCGCATCCCGGCGACTGCCTCGGCCGGCAACCCCACCGACGCGGTGAGGAAAGCCTCTACCGCTCCATCCCGATCGTCGGCCGCGATCA
This sequence comes from Micromonospora sp. WMMD961, assembly GCF_029626145.1. Classification (NCBI taxonomy): domain Bacteria; kingdom Bacillati; phylum Actinomycetota; class Actinomycetes; order Micromonosporales; family Micromonosporaceae; genus Micromonospora; species Micromonospora sp. WMMD961. Next base: position 13,080 of record NZ_JARUBJ010000002.1, on the reverse strand, counting down.
GCTCGATGAGCTGCGCGGTGATGTCCTTCCGGACGCCCACGTGCGAGCCGACCTGAAACGGCGGCTCGAACAGGACCAGACCGGTCACCGGCAGGCCCTGTGCCGTCGCGAGGGCGGCCAGGACCGCGCCGGAGGAAATCCCGTAGAGCGCCGCGGAACCACCGGCCGCCGCGATCACCGCGGCCAGGTCGTCGATCTCCCGGCCGATCTCGTACGGAGCGGTGTCACCACTGTGCCCACGGCCCCGACGGTCGTAGCCGAACACGGTGAAGTCCGGTGCCAACGCCGCCCCGAGCGCGCGTGTCGTGTTGCGGTCGTTGAACGCGCCGCCGACCAGGACGAGCGCAGGCCCAGCCCCGGACCGTTCGAACGCGATGGGGGTGCCGTCCGCCGATCGCACCTGCTCCACCGTCGGTGTCGTTGCACTCACGATGCCGTCTCCGTCCGTGTCGATTCTCCCGTCCTTTCTAGACCCCGGATCTGACGTTGTCCGGCAGACGGCGGCAACCGACGACACTCGTGCGGCGCCGAACGGCACCACCGCACCCACGCCGCCCCGTGCGCCTGCATCCGCGTGGTCCGGGGGCAGCCTCACCATCAGCGGCATCACCGCCGACACCACCGCCACGTACTGCATCACGGTGAACCGGCCGGCGGCGGCGACGGGTTCAGCGCCCTCACCGGGGGGACGAACCAGGTCACCGGCCAGATCGACCTGGACGCCTTCGTGGACTACCTGACCGCCCAGTCGCCGGTTTCCGCGCCGACGCTGGACCGGATCCGCACCACCGCCGAGGTCCCCGCCGCCTGACGGCCGACCCCGCGACGTCGGGCCCCGGAGTGAGCGCTCCGGGGCCCGACCCGTCCCCGACCCGTCCCCGACCCGTCCCCGACCCGTCCTCGACCCGTCCAGTCCACATGCCGCCCCGCCTGCTCGTCCCGGCCCCTGCCTGCCCGCCCCTGCCTATCTCTTCTCGCCCTGGCCCCGCCTCGCCCTGGCCCCGCCTCGCCCTGGCCCCGCCTCGCCCTGGCCCCGCCTCGCCCTGGCCCCGCCTCGCCCTGGCCCCGCCTCGCCCTGGCCCCGCCTCGCCCTGGCCCCGCCTCGTTTCGCCCGGTCGCCCAGCCGGTCGTGTCGGCCGCGTGATCACGCTGCACCCTTGAAGTAGTGGCCTCCGGGCGCGTGGATGCCACTCGAACCAGGATCGAGCGTGATCTTGCGGTCGGAGGCAGCATCCGGGAGCAAGATCCGCGCAACATCGGGGATGTTGCTGTCTCCCGTTTGCCGCAGGCAGCAACATCGGGGAACCTGCGCGGATCTTGGGCGCCGGGCCACCCGGGCGCTGGGTGCCGGACTAAACGCCGGGGGTGCTGGGTGAGGGCGGGGTGTGGGTTAGTCCTTGTCGCTCCGCTGCGCGAAGCGGCCCTAATCGGGAGGAAGTCGGTCTACTTCCGAGTTAGGCGGGGGTGGGGGTCGGCTCGGGGGAGGTGAGGGCCGGCGTCAGTCGGCCGTCCTGGTCCGTGGTGAGCAGTCGGCGCAGGGATAGTGCGACCAGGGAGGCGATCAGGCAGCCGCCGACCACCGTCGCCACCCAGACCTTGCCGTCTGCCGCGCCGATGAGCGGTCCGGCGGTCACCGGACCGATCACACCGCTGATGCCGAAGATCATCGAACTCATCGCGTTGTACCGGCCGCGCAGCTCGTCGGTGGCCAACGCGTTGGTCAACGCGGGCATGACCGGTGACAGCATCGTCTCGCCGAAGCCGAAGATCGCCGAGCAGGCCACCACGCAGAGGGCGGCCAGCAGGGCGTTCTTACCGCTGACCAGGCCAGCTACGCCGAGGACCAGCCAGGCGGTGGCGAACACCGCACCCACCACCGCCAGCGCACGGGTGCGGCTGCGCCCCTCGATCCGGCGGATCACCAGCAGTTGGGCGAGCACGATCATCACGGTGTTGGCGGCGAGCGCCCACGCCACCACTCGGGTCTCCACCTCGGCCACTCGCACCGCGTACGCGGCGAAGCCCACCTCGATCTGTCCGTAACCGCAGGTGGTGAGGATCAGCCCGAAGATCACCAGCCGTCGGAACGGACGGTCGCGAAGCACGGTCAGATAGCCGCCGGGCGACGGTTCGTCGACACCACGACGGTTTCCGAGTCGGTGACCCACCCCGGGCAGGGTGAGCAGGATGATGGCCGGCAGCAGGTAGGTCACCGCGTCCAGCAGATAGATCGTTTGGAAGGTGCTGAGTCGGGCGGTGTCGACGATCGCGCCGGAGGTCATGCCGCCGATGCCGATGCCCAGGTTGAGCAGGGCGAAGTTCAGCCCGAAGACGCGTTGCCGCTCACCGTCGTCGGTCAACGAGGCGAGGATCGTGTTCTGCCCGGACCAGATCGCCGAGCTGCCAACGGCGATCACCGTCATCACCAGCAGTGCCGACCCGGACGAGTCGACCAGCGCGAGCGAACCGGTGCCGATCGCTTCGATCAGTAGGCAGGGCACCACGATCCGACGCGCGCCGAACCGGTCGATCAGCGTCCCACCCAGCGGCGACAAGGCCAGGGTGACCGCGCCGTACCAACCGATCACGAGCCCGGCGCGGGCGTCGGTGAGCCCGCGTACGTCGGTCAGGTAGATGAACAGGAACGGCAGGGTCAGGCCACGCCCGATCGCCGACAGCAGGGTGCCGACGAGGATCCGGCGGGCTTCTCGACGGCGGGGCAGGGCACGACGCAGCATGACCGGCATTCTGTTCGTCGGGTGTGACACCACGCGACTCGTTTTGAGCGCACCCCGCTGTCGCCGAGGCCGACGGGTGATCAATCGCACGGTGTCCGCCGGGTCTGCGATGCTGGCCCGATGACCGGCACCTGGCGACATCTGCCCGCTACCGCCCGCGCCATCGCGGTGACCGCCACCGCGGCCGTGGCCGCCGCCCAGGCACGTGACGGGCAGGCGTACGACGAAGCGGTCGTCGGGCTCGCCGCCGACGAGCGCTCCGGCCTGGTGCTGGGCGCCGTGGTCCGGCTGCTGTTGGAGGAGAGCCACCCGGAGGGGCTGGCCGGTGATGACGTCCGCCAGGTGTTGACCCGCTGTGTGCAGGGGGCGGCGCGGTGGCGTTCGGACGTCGACCCGCACGTGGTGCTCGTCCTGCTGGCCGGGGCGCTGGGCGTGTACGACCCCGAAGGTGACGAGTCGCGACCGGACGCGTCGGCCCTGGCCCGGCACGCACCGCTGCTGGTGGCGGACCTGCTGGCGGCGACCGGCGCGCCGTTGGACGGCTACCTGGCCGCCGCGTTCGCCGAGATCGAGCGCACCGAACGACAGGACTGACGGACGGGGGCGACCACACCCGTGTGTGGCCGCCCCGTGTCCGGGTGGGTCAGGAGGCGGAGGCCGCCACCTCGAACGAGTACCAGTTGGGGTAGTCGCTGACCGTGCCGTCGGCGCGTACGGCGTAGACGGTCAGGTCCACGTACCCGATGGCGGTCGGCGTCCAGGTGATCGTGGCCCGGCCGTTCGCGTCGGCCGCCACCTCGGTCGGCTCGGCGCCGTTGAAGCTGTACTGGTAGGCCGTGGTGTCCGTCCAGCCCGGGGGTGGGGAGAAGGTGAAGGTGCCCTCGATTCCCACTCCGCCGACGGCCGAACCGTCCGGCGAGGAGTAGACGTCGGACTTCACCCCGGGGCCGGGATAGAAGGACGTGGACCAGTTGGCCTCCGGTGAGACGAACCCGTTGTCGCTGCGGCTGCGTACCTTGAGGTGGTGCCCGTTCGGGTTCGTGGCGAAGAAGCTGAAGAAGGCCGTGCCGTCCTCCTGGGCGTCCCGCGTCTCCGGCGTTCCCCCGTCCAGGGTGATCTCGTAGTCGCGGACACCGGTGACACCGGGGGCCGGGACGAACTTCAGCAGCACTTCCTGCCCCCACTCGGGCGTACCGTTCTCCACCCGCACCTCGGGCTCGACCCGCGGCACCAGAGTGCGGTACTCGACGGTCTCGGAGACGTTGCCCGCGAGGTCGATCGTGCGGACGCTCAACCGCTGCGGCCCGGAGCCGATCAGATCGATCGTCACGGTCGCCGAACCGCCGGGGGTGTTCGCCCGCACCGATCCCGGCTGGTCCAACGGGTGGGTGCACTCCAACTGGCCGTACGCGCCGCTGGCCGAGCAGCCGTGGCCGCCCAGGCTGCGCCACGAGTATTCGAAGCCGGCGACGTCCTTGTCGCCGTTCCCGGAGAAGGTGAAGACCGGCGACACGCCGGTCGGCGCCGCCTCGCCTGTGCTGTCCTGCGGGTAGTTGGCCGAGGTGATGGTGGGCTCGACGGGGGCGGTGCGGTCGTGGGTGAAGAAGCACTTCTTCGACCAGGGCGAGTAGTCCGCGCCGTCGGTCGCCCGAGCCTGCCAGACGTAGGTGGTGCCGTCGACCAGCGTGCCCTCGGGCAGGTTGACCCGATTGGCTCGGCCGGTGAGGCCGTGCTCACCGGTGAACACCTGGCGAGCGTCCGGGTTGGCTTTCGGCCAGATGGCGACCTCGGTCTCGACCGCGCGCTCGTCGTACTCGTCGGCGTCGCTGCCGACCGCCTCCAGGATGCTGGCGAACCCGCCGATGCGCGGGTAGGGCGCGAGTTGGGTGCAGGGCAGACCACCGTTGTACAGGTGGGCGGTGTCGATCTGCGGCACCGAGTTGAACTCGACGTTCAGGTCGACGCTGCGGTACGGGTGCAGCCGCCGGCCGTAGGACGCGTCGCTCTCGTACTGCTCCGGCACCCGGATCTCGAAGGTGATGTGACGCTGCCGGTGTGCCACCGCATCCTGCACCGCCGCGCCCACGTCGAACGTGATGGAGGCCCCCGGGCAGAACTGCACCGGAGTGAGGACCTCGCCGAGCTTGGCGAGCGGCGCGGGTGCTCGGTTCCAGGTCGGCGTCGTGGTGACCGGCTTCGTCCGCCAGATCTCGACGGCACGCTTGCTGCAGTCGGCGACGCTGCGTTCCTCGAGGAACACCTTGCCGCCGTAGATCTTCTTGCCCTCGTAGGCGGAGAGGTCGAAGGTGGCGTACACCCGCGAGGTGTGGCTCTTGCCCTTGTCGTCCTGCCAGGTGCCGAGCGGAACGTCGGTGGTGCTGTCCACCGGGTACGCCTTCTTCGGCGTCGCCGAGTCGGTCCACCCCACCTGAACCGACGGCGGACCGTCCAGGTGGGGTGCTGCGGTGGCGGCGTTCGCGGTGGAGATGAGAGTGAGCCCGCTGACGCCCAGCGTCAGCGCGATCGCGCTCACGATGCCACGGCGCGGCCTGGATCTGATCACAGTGAATGTTCCTCCCCGTTGTCACCCGTCGATTGAACGGATGATCAACCGAATCAGATCGCGCGCGGCAGCCAGGCGGCAACCACCTTTCGGCCGGCTCCGGGGCCCGTCGATAGGATTGATGATCAACGAGAGATGCCGGTGTCAGGCGGGAACGGTGGTCCGCCGCGCCACGACCTCCAGGTATTCCGCCGAAATCCGCACCGTGCCGTCGGTGGCCCGGTTGCGCGTACGGGCCAGCTTCACCAGGTCGGCGTGCAGCTCCGCTCGGCGCTCCTCGGGCAGCGCCTCGAACGCCTTCAACGTCGGGCCGTAGTTGGCCCGGAAGAAGAGGGCGAACTCCTCAGGTGTGCCGAAGCGGAAGACGAACTCCCGGCGTACCGCCCGAAGGTCGTGCACGGCCGCCCCGAGCAGCTCACGGACCCGGTCCTCGTCGCCCCACTGCACCGGCGGGCGCAGCCCGGCCGGGGGCGGCACGTGCCGCCCCACCGTGCGGAACAACTCGCCGATGAAACCCTGCGGCGTCCACGACGCCAGCGCGACCGTGCCTCCGGGCCGGCAGACCCGGACCAGCTCGGCCGCCGCCCGCTCCTGGTTCGGGGCGAACATCACGCCGACGACGGAGAGCACCGCGTCGAAGGCACCGTCGACGTACGCCAGGCGCTCCGCGTCCCCGGTCACGAACGTGACCGGAAGCCGTTCCGCCGAGGCCCGCGCGTGGCCGCGTTCCAACAGTTCGGGTACGTAGTCGACGCCGGTCACCGCGCAGCCGCAGCGGGCGGCGGCGATGGCGGCGTTGCCGGTCCCGGTCGCCACGTCCAGCACCCGAGCGCCCGCCGACAGGTCGGCCGCGGTCACCAGCAACTCGGCAATCGGGTGGATGAGGGCGGCGACGGCCCCGTAGTCGCCGCTTGCCCAGGTCACCTGCTGGCGTGCCTTCACGGCGGTGAAATCGAGTGCGGTGGTCATCAGTGGTCTCCCTCGGACGGCTCGTCGTGCCACCGACGCTAGGTGTGACAGCACGTCCAGGGATCGGTAGAAACACCTATATCGGCTGCGTAGAGCCCGTGTGAGGCCACCGCCGAGCGCGTGCCGGCGGCGCTGCTTCACAGATCGTCGGCCTGCCAGTCACCATCAACTGCCTTTTCCTGCGCCCAGGATGGGCGAAGCGCCCGGATACGAATCAAGGCCCCTCCGTGGAGGGGCCTTGACCTGCTGTTACCTCTGGTCGGGGTGGCCGGATTCGAACCGACGACCTCTTCGTCCCGAACGAAGCGCGCTACCAAGCTGCGCCACACCCCGAGGCGTGCCGACAAATAGTAGCCCACCCGGTCCGATGGTCAAACTCGGTACCCCCGCGGCCCGGAGCACCCCGCAGCCCACCCAGGATCCGCACACCATCGCCGATGCTGCTGCCTCAGGACGCGCCGAGGCAGCAACATCCCCGATGCTGCGCGGGTCTTGACCGGCGGGCGCGGCGTGCACCGGCGGGCGCGGCGTGCACCGGCGGGCGCGGCGTGCACCGGGGGGCGCGGCGTGCACCGGGGGCCGGGTCAGCGGGGGATGAGGGTCAGGATGCTGGCCTCCGGAGGGCAGGCGAAGCGGACCGGTGCGGTGGGGTGGGTGCCCAGGCCGGCGGAGACGTGCAGCCAGGAGTCCGAGCCCGGCCACCGGTGCAGGCCGCGCGCCATCGAGCGGGGCAGGCCGCAGTTGGTCACCAGTGCCCCGTAGCCCGGTACGCAGACCTGACCGCCGTGGGTGTGCCCGGCCAGCAGCAGCCCGAAGCCGTCCGCGGCCATCTGGTCGAGCACCCGTGGTTCGGGGGAGTGCGTCACCGCGATGGACAGGTCGGCCGAGGACGAGACCGCGCCGGACACGGCAGGGTAGTCGTCCCGGTCGATGTGGGGGTCGTCGACGCCGACCAGGTCGAGCTGCCGACCGCCGGCCTTCAGCATGGTCCGGGCGTTGTTGAGGTCGGCCCAGCCGGCGCCGGTGAAGACCTGACGCAGCTCCTCGTAGGGCAGCTCGACGCCCTCGGTGTACTCCCGGTCGGGCAGGAAGTAGGTGAACGGGTTCTTCAACACCGGGCCGGTGTAGTCGTTGGAGCCGAAGACGAACGCGCCGGGGAAGTCCAGCAGCGGCTGTAGCGCCCGCAGCACCCCTGGGACCGCGCCCGGGTGGGCCATGTTGTCGCCGGTGACCACCACCAGGTCGGGGTCCAGGGCGGCGAGCGACGCCACCCACCGCTGCTTGCGTGCCTGGTCGGGCATCATGTGCAGGTCGGACAGGTGCAGCACACGCAGCGGCTCCGCGTCGACCGGGAGCACCGGCACGTCGTACCGCCGCAGGGTGAACATGTTGCGCTCGACGAGCGACGCGTACGCGAGGGTGGCCGCGCCGACCGTGGCGGTTCCGGCGGCAAGCCGGAATAGTGTGCGCTTTCGCATGGCGTTCAGGGTAGTTTGACCGTCCATGAGCACGCTGAAGGACCGCCTCACCGCCGACATGCGTTCCGCGCTCAAGGCGCGCGACGAGCTGACCACCTCCACGCTGCGGATGGCCCTGGCCGCCGTCGGCAATGCCGAGGTCGCCGGCAAGGCCAAGCGCGACCTCACCGACGACGAGGTGCTCGCGGTGCTGACCAAGGAGGCCAAGAAGCGCCGGGAGGCCGCCACCGCGTTCGCCGACGCCGGCCGCGCCGAGCAGGCCGCGAAGGAGACCGCCGAGGGTGAGGTGCTGGACCGTTACCTGCCCAGGCAGCTCCCGGACGCCGAGTTGGCCGAGCTGGTGTCGGGGGCGCTCGCCGCGGGCGGCTTCACCGGGAAGGCCCAGATGGGCCCGGCGATGAAGGCGGCCCAGGCCGCGGTGGCGGGCCGGGCCGAGGGTGGCCGGGTGGCCGCAGAGGTACGCCGACAGCTCGGTCTCTGACACGCAGCGGGACCAGCGTCGGCCTACTGGGGCCGGACAGACGAACGGGCGGGCACCCGAGGAGGGTGCCCGCCCGTTCGTGTCAACTCGTCGGCTCAGCCGCCGGGACGACCGCCGGGTCGACCACCGGGCTGGTTGCCGGGCGGGTTACCCGGCGTGCCGCCGGTGTTGCCCGGCGCGCCGCTGCCGCTGCTGACCTGGATGCTGACCAGGCCACCCTTGATCGTGCGTCCGTCCGGGCTGGTGCCGGCGGCGTCGCCAGCCTTGCACGAGGAGGGGACCTTCGCGCTGGAGACGACCGGTTCGAAGCCGGCGCCCTTGAGCCGGGACTTCGCCTGGTCCACCGAGATGCACTTCACGTCGGGGATGCTGCGCTGGTCGCCCTCGGAGATCTTCTGGCCGGGCGGCTCGAAGTTAATCTTCGGCTTGCCCTTCATGGCGTCCCGCAGCGTCTCCCACACCGGCGGGTTGATGCCGTCCTTCTCCGCGTGCTTCATCTTGACGTTCGTCTGCGGCCAGTCCGGGTCGGCCATGATGCCGGCCACCGAGTACTGCTTGGTCATCGCGACCAGCGCGGCGGTCTTCTCCGAGTCGGTGGTGCCGGACTTGCCGGCCACCGGGTAACCGACGTCGTTGCGGACGTTGCCGGCGGTGGCACCCGTGCACTTCGAGGACGACGACTTGTCACCGACCGGGCAGCGGGCGGCGTCCACGGCGGCGCGGGCCACGTCGGTGCTGAACCGCTTCTCGCACCGCGGGTTGGCGATGTCCAGCTTGTTGCCCTCCGGGTCGCGGATCTCCTGCACCGGGATCGGTTCGCAGTACTTGCCGTCCGCGGCGAGGGTGGCGTAGGCGTTGGCCAGGTCGAGCGGGGTGGTCTGCGAGACGCCCAGGGTGAACGCACCCCACTGGTGCGCACCCTTCTCCAGGTCCAGGTCCTCCTGGGACCGGAAGTTGATGCCCAGCCGCTTCGCGGCCTTGACCACGTTCTCCGCACCGACCTGCTGCTGCAGGGGCACGAAGTAGGTGTTGACCGAGCGGCCGAACGCGCTCCACATGTTGTGCGGGCCGGCCATGCTGTCGGTGGAGTTGGTGGGGCAGTAGAAGCTGGTCCCCGGGCAGGCCGCCGGGCCAGGCCGGATGATGTACTCCGACTTGAACTGCTTCTGCGCGTTGATGCTGTAGCTGAGCGGGATGCCCTTCTCCAGCGCCGCCACGATGGTGAAGATCTTGAAGGTCGAGCCGGCCTGGTAGCCGGTGATGCCATCGCCACCGGTGAGCAGCGGGTTCACCGTGGCCGGGTAGTTGCCCCGGATCTTCTTCTTGCTCTTCGCCGGGTCGCTGGAGATCTTGTTCTTCGGGTTATTCGGATCGTCCAGCTTGAACTGCCGGTTCACCGCTAGCGCCCGGACCCGGCCGGTGCCGGGCTCGACCACCGCGACCATGGCGGCTTCCTTGCTGTTCTCGCTCTTGGCCTTGCGGACCGCCCTGTCCGCGGCCTTCTGCGCCTGGACGTCGATCGAGGTGACGACGGTGTAGCCGCCGCTCTTCAGACGACGCTCGCGGTCGTACGTGGTGGAGCCGAACGTCTCCTGATCCATCCACCAGCGGTAGAAGTAGTCGCAGAAGAAGCCCCAGCTGTTGACGTTGGCGGAGACGCAGCCGTTCGGGGTGCGCTTGTCCTTCACCTCGAGCTTGACGGCCTTGGCGGCGTCGGCCTCCTGCTGCGTGATGGCCTTGATCTCGACCATGTTGTCGATGACGTAGTCGCGCCGTTCCAGGGCGAGCGGGTAGCCGGCCTTGGTGGTCGGGTCGTTCGTCGTCGGCGCCTTGACCATGCCGGCCAGCAGCGCCGCTTCCTCGATCTTGAGCTTGCTCGGCGGCTTACCGAAGTAGACCTGGCTGGCGGCGAAGATGCCGTACGCGCCGTTGCCGAACGAAGCGAGGTTGAGGTAGCGGGTGAGGATCTCGTCCTTGGAGAACTCCTTGTCGACCTGGAGGGCCAGCCGCATCTCGCGGAGCTTGCGGGCGCTGGTGTCCTCGGTCGCCGCCACCACGTCGGCCGGGTGGGTGGCCGAGTAGGCGATGGCCAGCCGGACGTACTGCATCGTCAGCGTCGACGCGCCCTGCCGGCCGGCGCCCTCGTTCTGGTTGTTGACGAACGCGCGGGCGACACCGTTGATGTCGACGCCGTTGTGCTTGTAGAAGTCGTGGTCCTCGGCCGCGATGATGGCCTTCTGCATGTACGGCGAGATGTCGGCGAGCTTCACGTCGCGCCGGTTCTCGTCGTACATCGTCGCGAGCGGTGTCTTGCCGTCGGAGGCCAACAGGTAGCTGATCTGTGGCGCGCGGGCCACCGTCAGCTCTGTGGGCAGGGCGCCGAATGTCTCGGCGCCGGCCTTGGCGGCCAAGCCGGACATCGCCACCGCGGGGAAGGCCGCCGCAGCGACCACCACGCCGGCCAACAGGCCACACACGAGTAGCGATGCGGCGTTGGTCAGCACATTGTGGTCACGTTTCCGCATCCAGGTCACCTCGACAGGGTACGCGAGTAGGGAACGAGGGGCGCTGGGGCGTTCTTTCCCCATTTCCTGCGCGCGCTGCCCTCGTTGTGCTAAACGCACGACCCCCGGTGCTTGGTTGCGTGTGACCTGGCGTGAGTCTCCTCCGATTCAGCGAGGCGGCGCAGCGTTATCGCCGACCTGGGCGGGGTAACCGGCGGTCGAAGGCCCGGGAAGCCGGGAGTGTCCGGAATGATGGATTTGGCCGACAACGTTGCGTAATCGGTCGACTACAGAGCATGATGGAGGCGGCGACAAGGCCAGATGTCGTCCGCGCCGCCTTGGGGAAGGCAGGCCGGGCGATCGGGGGGAATTGCCGGCTGACGTGCATCGACGAGGTCGGTAGGTACTGCAAGGGGGGACGTGTACACATGGGCATGATCACTGACTGGCCGTCACTGGCGGCATGTCAGAACGGGGACCCGGACGCGTTGTTCGTACAGGGCGCCGAACAGAACGTGGCGAAGCGGATCTGCCGGAGCTGCCCAGTTCGGTACGAGTGCCTGGCCGACGCGCTGGACAACCGGATCGAGTTCGGTGTGTGGGGTGGCATGACCGAACGCGAACGGCGGGCGCTGCTGCGTCGTCACCCGCAGGTGACGAGCTGGCGCAAGATGTTCGAGGCCGCGATGAAGAAGAACAGCAAGGACAAGACCGGCAAGGACAAGATCCTGGTCAGCGCTACCAACTGACGCCGGTCACGGCCGGCTGATCGCCGCGCCGATCGTCCGCAGCCCGTCGACGTCGTGTACGTCGGCGGGCTGAGCCGTCACCGACACCGCGGGCACCGCCGGGAACGCCTCGGTGAAACGCGCGGCGACCTGCTGCTCGCGTACCGCCTGGCGGGCCAGCGCCGCGTGCGCCCGCAACACGTCGACGGTGGCCTCGTGCCCACCCAGCTCGGTCAGCCGCTCGGCGGCGACCCGGCTCTGCTCGGCGTCCAGCTCGGGCACCACCGGTCGGTGCACCCGGTTGAGCACCAGGCCGGCGAGCGGCATCCGCTCGTCGCGCAGACGGCCCGCGAAGTAGGCGGCCTCCCGGACCGCGTCCGGCTCCGGTGCGGCGACCAGCAGGAAGGCCGTCTCCCGCGCCTGGAGGATGCGGTACGTCTGCTCCGCGCGCTGCCGGAAACCGCCGAACATCGAGTCAAGGGCGGCCACGAAGCCGGACAGGTCGGTGAGCAGTTGGGCGCCGAGCACCTTCTGCACCACCTTCGAGAACATCCCGAACGAGGCCGTGACGAGGCTGAACATGCTCCGCCCGCCGCTGCGCGCCGGAGCCAGCAGCAGTCGCAGCATCCGGCCGTCGAGGAAACGGGAGAGTCGGGCGGGCGCGTCCAGGAAATCCAGCGCGGACCGGGACGGGGGCGTGTCCACCACGATCAGGTCCCACTCGCCGCGGGCGTGCAGCTGGCCCAGCTTCTCCATCGCCATGTACTCCTGCGTGCCGGCGAAGGTCGAGCTCATTGCCTGGTAGAACGGGTTCGAGAAGATCTCCGCGGCCTTCGCCGGATCGGTGTGCTGCAGCACCACGTCGTCGAAGGTGCGCTTCATGTCCAGCATCATGGCGTGCAACTCGCCGCCGCTGCTCTCGACGTCGATGCCCTTGACCTGGCGAGGGGTGTTGTCCAGCTCGGTCAGGCCCAACGACTGCGCCAGCCGGCGAGCCGGGTCGATGGTGAGCACCACCGTGCGTCGGCCGTGGTGTTCGGCGGCCCGCAGCGCCAGTGCCGCGGCGGTGGTGGTCTTTCCCACCCCGCCGGCACCGCAGCACACGACGATCCGCACGCCCGGGTCGGCGAGGATCTGGTCGACGTCCAGCTGCGGCGCCGTGTCTTCGGAAGGCACCAATCGAGCGTATCGGGCCGCGTGGGTCCACGCGCCCGTGCTGAGCTCAGGTGTGAGTCAATCGGCGCTGACGAGGGCCTGGGCCAGGGTCGAGAGGCCCACCCGGTCCACCCCGTCGGGCAGCAACGGCAGCTCGATCATCGGCAGCCCCAGCTCCACCAGGTCGGCGCGGAGCGAATCTTCCAGTTCGCGCCGGATGAGCTGGTCCCGGGCCTCGTCGTGCAAACCGGCCACGGTGTCCCGATCGGCCGGCAGCCCGGCGGCGACCAGCCCACGTCGCAGCTCCGCAGCCGTGACCGCGGGGCCGGCCGGCAGCCGCGGCCGAGCGCCGTTGACGATCACTTTCCCGATGCCGAAGCCGAGCGAGGTCAGGTCGGCGATCGCGTCAACCGTCTCCTGTACCGGCATCTCCTCCAGCAGCGTGACCACATGCACCGCGGTCA
>NZ_JARUBJ010000001.1 GCF_029626145.1 Micromonospora sp. WMMD961 | reverse complement strand
CGCCGCCCGCGGCTACCTGGTGACGCTGGAGCAGTTCACCGACATCGCGGCACAGGAGATGTACCGCCCAGCGGGCGAGACCGACGACCTGGCCCGGACGACCGGTGTGGCCATCGAGGCCGCCATCGCCGACGGACGGGCGACGCTCGGCCCCGGACGGTACGAGACGCTGGTCTGCCCGGGCAGTCACAGCGGCGTCCCGATGCTCACCTTCACCGCACCCGAGGGAGCGTCCGGTGTGCGGTGCCGGCCACCCGCGCCGACCTACCTCGGCATGATCGCCCGTGGCCTGCGCGAGTCGCACGGCTGGCCAGCCGAACGAATCGCCGGCTATCTGGCAGTCCGGCCCGGCGTGGCGGACGCCTGGCCACCCGACGCCGTCGCTGCCCTGGTCACCGAGGCCCTGGTCGAGCGCTGACTCCCGCACGCCGGCCCCGGGCGCTGGGCCGCTCCCGCACGCCGGCCCCGGGCGCTGGGCCGCTCCCGCACGCCGGCCCCGGGCGCTGGGCCGCTTCGTCGCGCCGATTTTCCCGGCGTTGAGCTGCTGCCTCTGGCTGGTCCGGGGCGTTGGGCCGCTCCCGCACGCCGGTCAGGCGCGTCGGCCGTCAACCGAGCAGAAATTCACGCAGCGCGGGGGCGAGCGTCGTCGGCGGCACCTCGTGGTTGCCGCCGTCGAGGCTGACGGACCGCCCGCCAGGAACCGCCTCGGCCGCGGCCCGGCTGCCGTCCCGTAGCCACTGTGGACTCCCGGTGCTGTCCACCGCGAGGGTCGGCGCGGTGATCGTCGACAGCCGGTCGGCGGGCAGTCGCCCGCCCGCCGTGATCACCGCGTCGTACGGCAGGGTGTGCGCGATCGCGGTCAGTCCGCCCCACATCGGTTGCGCCCGCATCCCGGCGACTGCCTCGGCCGGCAACCCCACCGACGCGGTGAGGAAAGCCTCTACCGCTCCATCCCGATCGTCGGCCGCGATCAGCTCGATGAGCTGCGCGGTGATGTCCTTCCGGACGCCCACGTGCGAGCCGACCTGAAACGGCGGCTCGAACAGGACCAGACCGGTCACCGGCAGGCCCTGTGCCGTCGCGAGGGCGGCCAGGACCGCGCCGGAGGAAATCCCGTAGAGCGCCGCGGAACCACCGGCCGCCGCGATCACCGCGGCCAGGTCGTCGATCTCCCGGCCGATCTCGTACGGAGCGGTGTCACCACTGTGCCCACGGCCCCGACGGTCGTAGCCGAACACGGTGAAGTCCGGTGCCAACGCCGCCCCGAGCGCGCGTGTCGTGTTGCGGTCGTTGAACGCGCCGCCGACCAGGACGAGCGCAGGCCCAGCCCCGGACCGTTCGAACGCGATGGGGGTGCCGTCCGCCGATCGCACCTGCTCCACCGTCGGTGTCGTTGCACTCACGATGCCGTCTCCGTCCGTGTCGATTCTCCCGTCCTTTCTAGACCCCGGATCTGACGTTGTCCGGCAGACGGCGGCAACCGACGACACTCGTGCGGCGCCGAACGGCACCACCGCACCCACGCCGCCCCGTGCGCCTGCATCCGCGTGGTCCGGGGGCAGCCTCACCATCAGCGGCATCACCGCCGACACCACCGCCACGTACTGCATCACGGTGAACCGGCCGGCGGCGGCGACGGGTTCAGCGCCCTCACCGGGGGGACGAACCAGGTCACCGGCCAGATCGACCTGGACGCCTTCGTGGACTACCTGACCGCCCAGTCGCCGGTTTCCGCGCCGACGCTGGACCGGATCCGCACCACCGCCGAGGTCCCCGCCGCCTGACGGCCGACCCCGCGACGTCGGGCCCCGGAGTGAGCGCTCCGGGGCCCGACCCGTCCCCGACCCGTCCCCGACCCGTCCCCGACCCGTCCTCGACCCGTCCAGTCCACATGCCGCCCCGCCTGCTCGTCCCGGCCCCTGCCTGCCCGCCCCTGCCTATCTCTTCTCGCCCTGGCCCCGCCTCGCCCTGGCCCCGCCTCGCCCTGGCCCCGCCTCGCCCTGGCCCCGCCTCGCCCTGGCCCCGCCTCGCCCTGGCCCCGCCTCGCCCTGGCCCCGCCTCGCCCTGGCCCCGCCTCGTTTCGCCCGGTCGCCCAGCCGGTCGTGTCGGCCGCGTGATCACGCTGCACCCTTGAAGTAGTGGCCTCCGGGCGCGTGGATGCCACTCGAACCAGGATCGAGCGTGATCTTGCGGTCGGAGGCAGCATCCGGGAGCAAGATCCGCGCAACATCGGGGATGTTGCTGTCTCCCGTTTGCCGCAGGCAGCAACATCGGGGAACCTGCGCGGATCTTGGGCGCCGGGCCACCCGGGCGCTGGGTGCCGGACTAAACGCCGGGGGTGCTGGGTGAGGGCGGGGTGTGGGTTAGTCCTTGTCGCTCCGCTGCGCGAAGCGGCCCTAATCGGGAGGAAGTCGGTCTACTTCCGAGTTAGGCGGGGGTGGGGGTCGGCTCGGGGGAGGTGAGGGCCGGCGTCAGTCGGCCGTCCTGGTCCGTGGTGAGCAGTCGGCGCAGGGATAGTGCGACCAGGGAGGCGATCAGGCAGCCGCCGACCACCGTCGCCACCCAGACCTTGCCGTCTGCCGCGCCGATGAGCGGTCCGGCGGTCACCGGACCGATCACACCGCTGATGCCGAAGATCATCGAACTCATCGCGTTGTACCGGCCGCGCAGCTCGTCGGTGGCCAACGCGTTGGTCAACGCGGGCATGACCGGTGACAGCATCGTCTCGCCGAAGCCGAAGATCGCCGAGCAGGCCACCACGCAGAGGGCGGCCAGCAGGGCGTTCTTACCGCTGACCAGGCCAGCTACGCCGAGGACCAGCCAGGCGGTGGCGAACACCGCACCCACCACCGCCAGCGCACGGGTGCGGCTGCGCCCCTCGATCCGGCGGATCACCAGCAGTTGGGCGAGCACGATCATCACGGTGTTGGCGGCGAGCGCCCACGCCACCACTCGGGTCTCCACCTCGGCCACTCGCACCGCGTACGCGGCGAAGCCCACCTCGATCTGTCCGTAACCGCAGGTGGTGAGGATCAGCCCGAAGATCACCAGCCGTCGGAACGGACGGTCGCGAAGCACGGTCAGATAGCCGCCGGGCGACGGTTCGTCGACACCACGACGGTTTCCGAGTCGGTGACCCACCCCGGGCAGGGTGAGCAGGATGATGGCCGGCAGCAGGTAGGTCACCGCGTCCAGCAGATAGATCGTTTGGAAGGTGCTGAGTCGGGCGGTGTCGACGATCGCGCCGGAGGTCATGCCGCCGATGCCGATGCCCAGGTTGAGCAGGGCGAAGTTCAGCCCGAAGACGCGTTGCCGCTCACCGTCGTCGGTCAACGAGGCGAGGATCGTGTTCTGCCCGGACCAGATCGCCGAGCTGCCAACGGCGATCACCGTCATCACCAGCAGTGCCGACCCGGACGAGTCGACCAGCGCGAGCGAACCGGTGCCGATCGCTTCGATCAGTAGGCAGGGCACCACGATCCGACGCGCGCCGAACCGGTCGATCAGCGTCCCACCCAGCGGCGACAAGGCCAGGGTGACCGCGCCGTACCAACCGATCACGAGCCCGGCGCGGGCGTCGGTGAGCCCGCGTACGTCGGTCAGGTAGATGAACAGGAACGGCAGGGTCAGGCCACGCCCGATCGCCGACAGCAGGGTGCCGACGAGGATCCGGCGGGCTTCTCGACGGCGGGGCAGGGCACGACGCAGCATGACCGGCATTCTGTTCGTCGGGTGTGACACCACGCGACTCGTTTTGAGCGCACCCCGCTGTCGCCGAGGCCGACGGGTGATCAATCGCACGGTGTCCGCCGGGTCTGCGATGCTGGCCCGATGACCGGCACCTGGCGACATCTGCCCGCTACCGCCCGCGCCATCGCGGTGACCGCCACCGCGGCCGTGGCCGCCGCCCAGGCACGTGACGGGCAGGCGTACGACGAAGCGGTCGTCGGGCTCGCCGCCGACGAGCGCTCCGGCCTGGTGCTGGGCGCCGTGGTCCGGCTGCTGTTGGAGGAGAGCCACCCGGAGGGGCTGGCCGGTGATGACGTCCGCCAGGTGTTGACCCGCTGTGTGCAGGGGGCGGCGCGGTGGCGTTCGGACGTCGACCCGCACGTGGTGCTCGTCCTGCTGGCCGGGGCGCTGGGCGTGTACGACCCCGAAGGTGACGAGTCGCGACCGGACGCGTCGGCCCTGGCCCGGCACGCACCGCTGCTGGTGGCGGACCTGCTGGCGGCGACCGGCGCGCCGTTGGACGGCTACCTGGCCGCCGCGTTCGCCGAGATCGAGCGCACCGAACGACAGGACTGACGGACGGGGGCGACCACACCCGTGTGTGGCCGCCCCGTGTCCGGGTGGGTCAGGAGGCGGAGGCCGCCACCTCGAACGAGTACCAGTTGGGGTAGTCGCTGACCGTGCCGTCGGCGCGTACGGCGTAGACGGTCAGGTCCACGTACCCGATGGCGGTCGGCGTCCAGGTGATCGTGGCCCGGCCGTTCGCGTCGGCCGCCACCTCGGTCGGCTCGGCGCCGTTGAAGCTGTACTGGTAGGCCGTGGTGTCCGTCCAGCCCGGGGGTGGGGAGAAGGTGAAGGTGCCCTCGATTCCCACTCCGCCGACGGCCGAACCGTCCGGCGAGGAGTAGACGTCGGACTTCACCCCGGGGCCGGGATAGAAGGACGTGGACCAGTTGGCCTCCGGTGAGACGAACCCGTTGTCGCTGCGGCTGCGTACCTTGAGGTGGTGCCCGTTCGGGTTCGTGGCGAAGAAGCTGAAGAAGGCCGTGCCGTCCTCCTGGGCGTCCCGCGTCTCCGGCGTTCCCCCGTCCAGGGTGATCTCGTAGTCGCGGACACCGGTGACACCGGGGGCCGGGACGAACTTCAGCAGCACTTCCTGCCCCCACTCGGGCGTACCGTTCTCCACCCGCACCTCGGGCTCGACCCGCGGCACCAGAGTGCGGTACTCGACGGTCTCGGAGACGTTGCCCGCGAGGTCGATCGTGCGGACGCTCAACCGCTGCGGCCCGGAGCCGATCAGATCGATCGTCACGGTCGCCGAACCGCCGGGGGTGTTCGCCCGCACCGATCCCGGCTGGTCCAACGGGTGGGTGCACTCCAACTGGCCGTACGCGCCGCTGGCCGAGCAGCCGTGGCCGCCCAGGCTGCGCCACGAGTATTCGAAGCCGGCGACGTCCTTGTCGCCGTTCCCGGAGAAGGTGAAGACCGGCGACACGCCGGTCGGCGCCGCCTCGCCTGTGCTGTCCTGCGGGTAGTTGGCCGAGGTGATGGTGGGCTCGACGGGGGCGGTGCGGTCGTGGGTGAAGAAGCACTTCTTCGACCAGGGCGAGTAGTCCGCGCCGTCGGTCGCCCGAGCCTGCCAGACGTAGGTGGTGCCGTCGACCAGCGTGCCCTCGGGCAGGTTGACCCGATTGGCTCGGCCGGTGAGGCCGTGCTCACCGGTGAACACCTGGCGAGCGTCCGGGTTGGCTTTCGGCCAGATGGCGACCTCGGTCTCGACCGCGCGCTCGTCGTACTCGTCGGCGTCGCTGCCGACCGCCTCCAGGATGCTGGCGAACCCGCCGATGCGCGGGTAGGGCGCGAGTTGGGTGCAGGGCAGACCACCGTTGTACAGGTGGGCGGTGTCGATCTGCGGCACCGAGTTGAACTCGACGTTCAGGTCGACGCTGCGGTACGGGTGCAGCCGCCGGCCGTAGGACGCGTCGCTCTCGTACTGCTCCGGCACCCGGATCTCGAAGGTGATGTGACGCTGCCGGTGTGCCACCGCATCCTGCACCGCCGCGCCCACGTCGAACGTGATGGAGGCCCCCGGGCAGAACTGCACCGGAGTGAGGACCTCGCCGAGCTTGGCGAGCGGCGCGGGTGCTCGGTTCCAGGTCGGCGTCGTGGTGACCGGCTTCGTCCGCCAGATCTCGACGGCACGCTTGCTGCAGTCGGCGACGCTGCGTTCCTCGAGGAACACCTTGCCGCCGTAGATCTTCTTGCCCTCGTAGGCGGAGAGGTCGAAGGTGGCGTACACCCGCGAGGTGTGGCTCTTGCCCTTGTCGTCCTGCCAGGTGCCGAGCGGAACGTCGGTGGTGCTGTCCACCGGGTACGCCTTCTTCGGCGTCGCCGAGTCGGTCCACCCCACCTGAACCGACGGCGGACCGTCCAGGTGGGGTGCTGCGGTGGCGGCGTTCGCGGTGGAGATGAGAGTGAGCCCGCTGACGCCCAGCGTCAGCGCGATCGCGCTCACGATGCCACGGCGCGGCCTGGATCTGATCACAGTGAATGTTCCTCCCCGTTGTCACCCGTCGATTGAACGGATGATCAACCGAATCAGATCGCGCGCGGCAGCCAGGCGGCAACCACCTTTCGGCCGGCTCCGGGGCCCGTCGATAGGATTGATGATCAACGAGAGATGCCGGTGTCAGGCGGGAACGGTGGTCCGCCGCGCCACGACCTCCAGGTATTCCGCCGAAATCCGCACCGTGCCGTCGGTGGCCCGGTTGCGCGTACGGGCCAGCTTCACCAGGTCGGCGTGCAGCTCCGCTCGGCGCTCCTCGGGCAGCGCCTCGAACGCCTTCAACGTCGGGCCGTAGTTGGCCCGGAAGAAGAGGGCGAACTCCTCAGGTGTGCCGAAGCGGAAGACGAACTCCCGGCGTACCGCCCGAAGGTCGTGCACGGCCGCCCCGAGCAGCTCACGGACCCGGTCCTCGTCGCCCCACTGCACCGGCGGGCGCAGCCCGGCCGGGGGCGGCACGTGCCGCCCCACCGTGCGGAACAACTCGCCGATGAAACCCTGCGGCGTCCACGACGCCAGCGCGACCGTGCCTCCGGGCCGGCAGACCCGGACCAGCTCGGCCGCCGCCCGCTCCTGGTTCGGGGCGAACATCACGCCGACGACGGAGAGCACCGCGTCGAAGGCACCGTCGACGTACGCCAGGCGCTCCGCGTCCCCGGTCACGAACGTGACCGGAAGCCGTTCCGCCGAGGCCCGCGCGTGGCCGCGTTCCAACAGTTCGGGTACGTAGTCGACGCCGGTCACCGCGCAGCCGCAGCGGGCGGCGGCGATGGCGGCGTTGCCGGTCCCGGTCGCCACGTCCAGCACCCGAGCGCCCGCCGACAGGTCGGCCGCGGTCACCAGCAACTCGGCAATCGGGTGGATGAGGGCGGCGACGGCCCCGTAGTCGCCGCTTGCCCAGGTCACCTGCTGGCGTGCCTTCACGGCGGTGAAATCGAGTGCGGTGGTCATCAGTGGTCTCCCTCGGACGGCTCGTCGTGCCACCGACGCTAGGTGTGACAGCACGTCCAGGGATCGGTAGAAACACCTATATCGGCTGCGTAGAGCCCGTGTGAGGCCACCGCCGAGCGCGTGCCGGCGGCGCTGCTTCACAGATCGTCGGCCTGCCAGTCACCATCAACTGCCTTTTCCTGCGCCCAGGATGGGCGAAGCGCCCGGATACGAATCAAGGCCCCTCCGTGGAGGGGCCTTGACCTGCTGTTACCTCTGGTCGGGGTGGCCGGATTCGAACCGACGACCTCTTCGTCCCGAACGAAGCGCGCTACCAAGCTGCGCCACACCCCGAGGCGTGCCGACAAATAGTAGCCCACCCGGTCCGATGGTCAAACTCGGTACCCCCGCGGCCCGGAGCACCCCGCAGCCCACCCAGGATCCGCACACCATCGCCGATGCTGCTGCCTCAGGACGCGCCGAGGCAGCAACATCCCCGATGCTGCGCGGGTCTTGACCGGCGGGCGCGGCGTGCACCGGCGGGCGCGGCGTGCACCGGCGGGCGCGGCGTGCACCGGGGGGCGCGGCGTGCACCGGGGGCCGGGTCAGCGGGGGATGAGGGTCAGGATGCTGGCCTCCGGAGGGCAGGCGAAGCGGACCGGTGCGGTGGGGTGGGTGCCCAGGCCGGCGGAGACGTGCAGCCAGGAGTCCGAGCCCGGCCACCGGTGCAGGCCGCGCGCCATCGAGCGGGGCAGGCCGCAGTTGGTCACCAGTGCCCCGTAGCCCGGTACGCAGACCTGACCGCCGTGGGTGTGCCCGGCCAGCAGCAGCCCGAAGCCGTCCGCGGCCATCTGGTCGAGCACCCGTGGTTCGGGGGAGTGCGTCACCGCGATGGACAGGTCGGCCGAGGACGAGACCGCGCCGGACACGGCAGGGTAGTCGTCCCGGTCGATGTGGGGGTCGTCGACGCCGACCAGGTCGAGCTGCCGACCGCCGGCCTTCAGCATGGTCCGGGCGTTGTTGAGGTCGGCCCAGCCGGCGCCGGTGAAGACCTGACGCAGCTCCTCGTAGGGCAGCTCGACGCCCTCGGTGTACTCCCGGTCGGGCAGGAAGTAGGTGAACGGGTTCTTCAACACCGGGCCGGTGTAGTCGTTGGAGCCGAAGACGAACGCGCCGGGGAAGTCCAGCAGCGGCTGTAGCGCCCGCAGCACCCCTGGGACCGCGCCCGGGTGGGCCATGTTGTCGCCGGTGACCACCACCAGGTCGGGGTCCAGGGCGGCGAGCGACGCCACCCACCGCTGCTTGCGTGCCTGGTCGGGCATCATGTGCAGGTCGGACAGGTGCAGCACACGCAGCGGCTCCGCGTCGACCGGGAGCACCGGCACGTCGTACCGCCGCAGGGTGAACATGTTGCGCTCGACGAGCGACGCGTACGCGAGGGTGGCCGCGCCGACCGTGGCGGTTCCGGCGGCAAGCCGGAATAGTGTGCGCTTTCGCATGGCGTTCAGGGTAGTTTGACCGTCCATGAGCACGCTGAAGGACCGCCTCACCGCCGACATGCGTTCCGCGCTCAAGGCGCGCGACGAGCTGACCACCTCCACGCTGCGGATGGCCCTGGCCGCCGTCGGCAATGCCGAGGTCGCCGGCAAGGCCAAGCGCGACCTCACCGACGACGAGGTGCTCGCGGTGCTGACCAAGGAGGCCAAGAAGCGCCGGGAGGCCGCCACCGCGTTCGCCGACGCCGGCCGCGCCGAGCAGGCCGCGAAGGAGACCGCCGAGGGTGAGGTGCTGGACCGTTACCTGCCCAGGCAGCTCCCGGACGCCGAGTTGGCCGAGCTGGTGTCGGGGGCGCTCGCCGCGGGCGGCTTCACCGGGAAGGCCCAGATGGGCCCGGCGATGAAGGCGGCCCAGGCCGCGGTGGCGGGCCGGGCCGAGGGTGGCCGGGTGGCCGCAGAGGTACGCCGACAGCTCGGTCTCTGACACGCAGCGGGACCAGCGTCGGCCTACTGGGGCCGGACAGACGAACGGGCGGGCACCCGAGGAGGGTGCCCGCCCGTTCGTGTCAACTCGTCGGCTCAGCCGCCGGGACGACCGCCGGGTCGACCACCGGGCTGGTTGCCGGGCGGGTTACCCGGCGTGCCGCCGGTGTTGCCCGGCGCGCCGCTGCCGCTGCTGACCTGGATGCTGACCAGGCCACCCTTGATCGTGCGTCCGTCCGGGCTGGTGCCGGCGGCGTCGCCAGCCTTGCACGAGGAGGGGACCTTCGCGCTGGAGACGACCGGTTCGAAGCCGGCGCCCTTGAGCCGGGACTTCGCCTGGTCCACCGAGATGCACTTCACGTCGGGGATGCTGCGCTGGTCGCCCTCGGAGATCTTCTGGCCGGGCGGCTCGAAGTTAATCTTCGGCTTGCCCTTCATGGCGTCCCGCAGCGTCTCCCACACCGGCGGGTTGATGCCGTCCTTCTCCGCGTGCTTCATCTTGACGTTCGTCTGCGGCCAGTCCGGGTCGGCCATGATGCCGGCCACCGAGTACTGCTTGGTCATCGCGACCAGCGCGGCGGTCTTCTCCGAGTCGGTGGTGCCGGACTTGCCGGCCACCGGGTAACCGACGTCGTTGCGGACGTTGCCGGCGGTGGCACCCGTGCACTTCGAGGACGACGACTTGTCACCGACCGGGCAGCGGGCGGCGTCCACGGCGGCGCGGGCCACGTCGGTGCTGAACCGCTTCTCGCACCGCGGGTTGGCGATGTCCAGCTTGTTGCCCTCCGGGTCGCGGATCTCCTGCACCGGGATCGGTTCGCAGTACTTGCCGTCCGCGGCGAGGGTGGCGTAGGCGTTGGCCAGGTCGAGCGGGGTGGTCTGCGAGACGCCCAGGGTGAACGCACCCCACTGG
Source organism: Micromonospora sp. WMMD961 (assembly GCF_029626145.1). Classification (NCBI taxonomy): domain Bacteria; kingdom Bacillati; phylum Actinomycetota; class Actinomycetes; order Micromonosporales; family Micromonosporaceae; genus Micromonospora; species Micromonospora sp. WMMD961. Next base: position 4,220 of record NZ_JARUBJ010000001.1, on the reverse strand, counting down.
TGCGCACCCTTCTCCAGGTCCAGGTCCTCCTGGGACCGGAAGTTGATGCCCAGCCGCTTCGCGGCCTTGACCACGTTCTCCGCACCGACCTGCTGCTGCAGGGGCACGAAGTAGGTGTTGACCGAGCGGCCGAACGCGCTCCACATGTTGTGCGGGCCGGCCATGCTGTCGGTGGAGTTGGTGGGGCAGTAGAAGCTGGTCCCCGGGCAGGCCGCCGGGCCAGGCCGGATGATGTACTCCGACTTGAACTGCTTCTGCGCGTTGATGCTGTAGCTGAGCGGGATGCCCTTCTCCAGCGCCGCCACGATGGTGAAGATCTTGAAGGTCGAGCCGGCCTGGTAGCCGGTGATGCCATCGCCACCGGTGAGCAGCGGGTTCACCGTGGCCGGGTAGTTGCCCCGGATCTTCTTCTTGCTCTTCGCCGGGTCGCTGGAGATCTTGTTCTTCGGGTTATTCGGATCGTCCAGCTTGAACTGCCGGTTCACCGCTAGCGCCCGGACCCGGCCGGTGCCGGGCTCGACCACCGCGACCATGGCGGCTTCCTTGCTGTTCTCGCTCTTGGCCTTGCGGACCGCCCTGTCCGCGGCCTTCTGCGCCTGGACGTCGATCGAGGTGACGACGGTGTAGCCGCCGCTCTTCAGACGACGCTCGCGGTCGTACGTGGTGGAGCCGAACGTCTCCTGATCCATCCACCAGCGGTAGAAGTAGTCGCAGAAGAAGCCCCAGCTGTTGACGTTGGCGGAGACGCAGCCGTTCGGGGTGCGCTTGTCCTTCACCTCGAGCTTGACGGCCTTGGCGGCGTCGGCCTCCTGCTGCGTGATGGCCTTGATCTCGACCATGTTGTCGATGACGTAGTCGCGCCGTTCCAGGGCGAGCGGGTAGCCGGCCTTGGTGGTCGGGTCGTTCGTCGTCGGCGCCTTGACCATGCCGGCCAGCAGCGCCGCTTCCTCGATCTTGAGCTTGCTCGGCGGCTTACCGAAGTAGACCTGGCTGGCGGCGAAGATGCCGTACGCGCCGTTGCCGAACGAAGCGAGGTTGAGGTAGCGGGTGAGGATCTCGTCCTTGGAGAACTCCTTGTCGACCTGGAGGGCCAGCCGCATCTCGCGGAGCTTGCGGGCGCTGGTGTCCTCGGTCGCCGCCACCACGTCGGCCGGGTGGGTGGCCGAGTAGGCGATGGCCAGCCGGACGTACTGCATCGTCAGCGTCGACGCGCCCTGCCGGCCGGCGCCCTCGTTCTGGTTGTTGACGAACGCGCGGGCGACACCGTTGATGTCGACGCCGTTGTGCTTGTAGAAGTCGTGGTCCTCGGCCGCGATGATGGCCTTCTGCATGTACGGCGAGATGTCGGCGAGCTTCACGTCGCGCCGGTTCTCGTCGTACATCGTCGCGAGCGGTGTCTTGCCGTCGGAGGCCAACAGGTAGCTGATCTGTGGCGCGCGGGCCACCGTCAGCTCTGTGGGCAGGGCGCCGAATGTCTCGGCGCCGGCCTTGGCGGCCAAGCCGGACATCGCCACCGCGGGGAAGGCCGCCGCAGCGACCACCACGCCGGCCAACAGGCCACACACGAGTAGCGATGCGGCGTTGGTCAGCACATTGTGGTCACGTTTCCGCATCCAGGTCACCTCGACAGGGTACGCGAGTAGGGAACGAGGGGCGCTGGGGCGTTCTTTCCCCATTTCCTGCGCGCGCTGCCCTCGTTGTGCTAAACGCACGACCCCCGGTGCTTGGTTGCGTGTGACCTGGCGTGAGTCTCCTCCGATTCAGCGAGGCGGCGCAGCGTTATCGCCGACCTGGGCGGGGTAACCGGCGGTCGAAGGCCCGGGAAGCCGGGAGTGTCCGGAATGATGGATTTGGCCGACAACGTTGCGTAATCGGTCGACTACAGAGCATGATGGAGGCGGCGACAAGGCCAGATGTCGTCCGCGCCGCCTTGGGGAAGGCAGGCCGGGCGATCGGGGGGAATTGCCGGCTGACGTGCATCGACGAGGTCGGTAGGTACTGCAAGGGGGGACGTGTACACATGGGCATGATCACTGACTGGCCGTCACTGGCGGCATGTCAGAACGGGGACCCGGACGCGTTGTTCGTACAGGGCGCCGAACAGAACGTGGCGAAGCGGATCTGCCGGAGCTGCCCAGTTCGGTACGAGTGCCTGGCCGACGCGCTGGACAACCGGATCGAGTTCGGTGTGTGGGGTGGCATGACCGAACGCGAACGGCGGGCGCTGCTGCGTCGTCACCCGCAGGTGACGAGCTGGCGCAAGATGTTCGAGGCCGCGATGAAGAAGAACAGCAAGGACAAGACCGGCAAGGACAAGATCCTGGTCAGCGCTACCAACTGACGCCGGTCACGGCCGGCTGATCGCCGCGCCGATCGTCCGCAGCCCGTCGACGTCGTGTACGTCGGCGGGCTGAGCCGTCACCGACACCGCGGGCACCGCCGGGAACGCCTCGGTGAAACGCGCGGCGACCTGCTGCTCGCGTACCGCCTGGCGGGCCAGCGCCGCGTGCGCCCGCAACACGTCGACGGTGGCCTCGTGCCCACCCAGCTCGGTCAGCCGCTCGGCGGCGACCCGGCTCTGCTCGGCGTCCAGCTCGGGCACCACCGGTCGGTGCACCCGGTTGAGCACCAGGCCGGCGAGCGGCATCCGCTCGTCGCGCAGACGGCCCGCGAAGTAGGCGGCCTCCCGGACCGCGTCCGGCTCCGGTGCGGCGACCAGCAGGAAGGCCGTCTCCCGCGCCTGGAGGATGCGGTACGTCTGCTCCGCGCGCTGCCGGAAACCGCCGAACATCGAGTCAAGGGCGGCCACGAAGCCGGACAGGTCGGTGAGCAGTTGGGCGCCGAGCACCTTCTGCACCACCTTCGAGAACATCCCGAACGAGGCCGTGACGAGGCTGAACATGCTCCGCCCGCCGCTGCGCGCCGGAGCCAGCAGCAGTCGCAGCATCCGGCCGTCGAGGAAACGGGAGAGTCGGGCGGGCGCGTCCAGGAAATCCAGCGCGGACCGGGACGGGGGCGTGTCCACCACGATCAGGTCCCACTCGCCGCGGGCGTGCAGCTGGCCCAGCTTCTCCATCGCCATGTACTCCTGCGTGCCGGCGAAGGTCGAGCTCATTGCCTGGTAGAACGGGTTCGAGAAGATCTCCGCGGCCTTCGCCGGATCGGTGTGCTGCAGCACCACGTCGTCGAAGGTGCGCTTCATGTCCAGCATCATGGCGTGCAACTCGCCGCCGCTGCTCTCGACGTCGATGCCCTTGACCTGGCGAGGGGTGTTGTCCAGCTCGGTCAGGCCCAACGACTGCGCCAGCCGGCGAGCCGGGTCGATGGTGAGCACCACCGTGCGTCGGCCGTGGTGTTCGGCGGCCCGCAGCGCCAGTGCCGCGGCGGTGGTGGTCTTTCCCACCCCGCCGGCACCGCAGCACACGACGATCCGCACGCCCGGGTCGGCGAGGATCTGGTCGACGTCCAGCTGCGGCGCCGTGTCTTCGGAAGGCACCAATCGAGCGTATCGGGCCGCGTGGGTCCACGCGCCCGTGCTGAGCTCAGGTGTGAGTCAATCGGCGCTGACGAGGGCCTGGGCCAGGGTCGAGAGGCCCACCCGGTCCACCCCGTCGGGCAGCAACGGCAGCTCGATCATCGGCAGCCCCAGCTCCACCAGGTCGGCGCGGAGCGAATCTTCCAGTTCGCGCCGGATGAGCTGGTCCCGGGCCTCGTCGTGCAAACCGGCCACGGTGTCCCGATCGGCCGGCAGCCCGGCGGCGACCAGCCCACGTCGCAGCTCCGCAGCCGTGACCGCGGGGCCGGCCGGCAGCCGCGGCCGAGCGCCGTTGACGATCACTTTCCCGATGCCGAAGCCGAGCGAGGTCAGGTCGGCGATCGCGTCAACCGTCTCCTGTACCGGCATCTCCTCCAGCAGCGTGACCACATGCACCGCGGTCATCGGGGAGCGCAGCAGCGCCGAGACACCCTCGCTCTGGGTCTTGATCGGGCCCACCTTGGCCAGCCGGGCGGTCTCCGCCGTCACGTTGAGGAACCGGCCGATCCGCCCGGTCGGCGGGGCGTCCAACACCACCGCGTCGTACGCGCGGCGCTGACCGGAGGTGCGGGTGGTCGCCTCCTTCACCTTGCCGGTGAGCAGCACGTCCCGTAGGCCCGGCGCGATGGTGGTGGCGAAGTCGATGGCGCCGAGCTTGCGCAGCGCCCGGCCGGCCGCACCCAGC